>CAZSCD010000135.1:0-15483 GCA_964605345.1 uncultured Dehalococcoidia bacterium | reverse complement strand
TTCTTCAAAAAACACTTGGTGGCAAGAATATAATATTGATATCCATGAAGACTCTACGGTTTTGGATGCATTAATTCACGTTAGAGAATATGAAGATACGTCCTTAGCTTTAAGATGTGCTTGCAGGGCTTCTATTTGTGGATCTTGCGGAATGAAAGTTAACGGAAGTGCAAAGTTAGTTTGTAAGACCAGAATTGTTGAAATATCTCCTAATGGTGATCAAATTGTTGTTGAACCTATGGGCAATCAACCTGTAGTAAAAGATCTAGTTGTTTCGTTGGATACTTTTTTTGATCAAATTAAAAGAGTCAAACCATATCTTAAGCCAGGATATATACCACAAAAAGGAGAATATGTAGCCTCGAATGAATCAATGGAAAATTTGCTTACTCCAATGAATTGCATAATGTGCGGGGTTTGCGTATCTGATTGTACCGTATTAGAAATTGATGATAAGTTTTTGGGTCCAGCTGCTTTGGCAAAAGCATACAGGTTTGTTGCAGATCCTCGTGATGACGCAAATCTTTCTAGATTGGGAGAATTAGTCGAACAAGGAGGCGTTTGGGATTGTACACGATGCATGCAATGTGTAGAAGTATGTCCTAAAGGAGTTGATCCTATGGGAAGAATAATGGAATTAAGAGGTATGGCGATTAATAGTGGATATAACAACTCATATGGTGCCAGACATACTGAAGTATTTACAGAATCTATTAAACATTCTGGCTCCTTGGATGAGCTTAGGTTGCCTATCAAAACATTTGGCATATTCAATATTAAAGAAATGATCAAATTGATTCCTATAGGGATTAGAGCACAATTGAACGGTAAAAGGCCTCCAATTTTCCATAAAAATATCCCTGGAGTAGAAAATGTTAAACGTATATTCTCAAAAGTTGAGGGACGAAAATGACTAAATTTGCTTTTTATCCAGGTTGTGTTTCTAGAGGGGCTTGTCCTGAACTTTATTCCGCTACTATAGAGGTTTGCGAGATATTGGACATAGAATTAGATCTTGATGTTTAGAAAAGTGCATCGTGTACTGGAGCTGGCGTACTTCAAGAATAGATTCAGAGACTTGGAGATACTCTTAATGCACGTAATCTGGCTCTTGCAGAAAAATCTGGAATGCCACTCATGACCATTTGTAGTACTTGTCAGGGAGTTATGTCTCAAGCTAATGAACGGCTTATAGGAGACGCAGACTACTTAGCTGAAATTAATGCTGATTTGGCAGAGGAAGGTCTTGAATATAAGGGCACTGTAGAACCTAAGCATTTACTGTGGATTCTAGTAGAGGATGTAGGGATAGACAAACTTAAATCTAAGATATTACGTCCGTTGACTGGTTTAAAAGCTGCTCCCTTTTATGGATGTTACATAGTTCGCCCTTCATCAGCTCTTGGATTTAATGAACATCCAGAACGCGAAGATTCATTGGAGCGAGTGATTGAGGCTGTTGGTGCTCAGGTCGTGGATTTTCCTGGAAAGACTTTGTGTTGTGGATTTCCAATTTTGACCATTAATCAAACCAATTCTATTAAAATGGTTGCCAATCACACGATTGATGCCAAAGAAAATGGTGCGGATGCTATGGTTACTCCTTGTCCATTATGTCATTTAAATTTGGATGGCTATCAACCACAGGCAGCTTCCTCTCGGAATACTAATATTAATTTGCCTATTATTCATTTGCCACAACTTATTGGGTTAGCGTTGGGTGTTGATCCTAATTTAATGCGGCTGAATCGACATATTGTTTCTACGAAGAAATTGTTATCTGAAATGGTTCTCACCCCATAAATAATTTAAAAAAACCATGGAATTTATTGACATACCTTCCATTTATAATTTGGTAAGACAGAACGATTTACTGACGTGGTTCCCACGAGAAACAACGTATGGATGTTAATATGCCTATTACCATCCATACAGACATGATTCCAAGATAACCAAATTCAAATCCCATACCTGTTTCAAATGGATTGAACGTGGTTTGTAGTGCTTCTGAGAATGGTTTTACAGGAAGAATCGTCGTAAAAACATTCAACCAACTAGGAGCATCTTGCATTGGTATGAATACGTCAGAAATAAAAAGTAACGGTAGAACCGAAGCATTTATAATTGCAGGAGCTGCATCAGCGTTTGGTACCAAGATGGTAATTGCAATTCCCAAACTGCAGAAAGTACCGGCACCTAAGATTAATGTTACCAACATAGCTGGCATAGTGGATCTAGGGATATTTACATCGTAGAATATAGTTCCAATTAACATGATTATTGTTACTAGAAGTATTGCCACAATACTAGTGTTGGCGATTCTACCAAATATAAAAGCCCATGTTGGAAGAGGAGTTCCTCGAATACGCTTGAGGAGTCCTCGGTCTCTGGAAAATGACAATCCCATTGCTATGTTGGTGTAACAAGCACTAACCACAGATAGGGCTATTATTGATGGTACATAGAATGTGGAAGTATGTGTTATTCCACCTGTTAGTTCAAAATCATTTTTCCCAAATATCAAATTGAATATCACTAAAAACATTATAGGTAGTATGAATGTGAAGAATGCCGCAGGTGGATTACGCCAAAATGCTCGATTTTCGTATCTAATTTGTCTAAATGCAAGATAGTAGTTGTTCATTATTGATTACTTTTAAAATGGTTCTGAATTTACAAGTTCTAAATATGTTTCTTCAAGTGTTGATCTCGAAACTTTCAGGTCATCTAAATGAATTTTCGAATCCATGGCCCATTTGGTGAGTTCATACAGTAATTTCTGAGGCGCATCAGTTTGCATAATGAATAATCCATTCTTATTTTTGCCTGTATCAAAAAGTGTTTGAGGTAAATCTATTTCCGGTTGGTGAATACGAAATGTTATTGTGGTTATATTGTTTAATTTAGTTAATTCGTTTGGAGATCCAGTTGCTATAATTTCGCCATTTACTATGATAGCTACCCGGTCGGATAAATATTCGGCTTCGTCCATATAATGTGTAGTTAAGAATACAGTTTTCCCAATTGATTGTAGTTTTCTGATCATTTCCCATGCGTTTCGTCTGGCTAAAGGGTCAAATCCGGTAGTTGGTTCATCTAAAAACAACAATTCAGGATCTCCGGTTAATCCAACTGCGACATCCAGTCTACGTTGCTGTCCACCAGAGAGTTTTCGGACTCTAGTTTTACCCAGATCGATCAGTCCAGTAACTTCCATAACGTTTTCGATGGGACGGGGATTTGGATAAAATCCAGCAAAAAGTTCGAGTGTTTCCTTGACAGTTAAATATGGTTCAACGCCGGTTTGTTGTAAGACAATACCGGTACGTTGTTTGAAATCTAATTTGCCATTTGATGGATCGTGCCCCAATACGGAGATTGTTCCATGATTGCGATCTCTGTGACCTTCAAGGATTTCCACAGTTGTTGTTTTGCCTGCACCATTGGGTCCTATAAGAGCAAAAACTTCTCCTTCTTGAACTTCTAAATCGATACCGTGGAGTACCTCTTTGTGTCCATAGCTTTTTCTTAAGTCTTCGACTTTAATGGCAATGTTAGTCACAAGGCTTTAATCGTATTTCATGGATTTGATTTCATTATATTGACTAGTTCGTGTACGTCATTTGCCGAGGTGTGCAGTGCAGTTTGTTCTTCGGTAGTCAGATCGAATTCTATAATTCCTTCCACTCCGAGAGCTCCTAGCTTTACGGGTACTCCTATAAAAATGCCATTGATTCCATATTCGCCTTCAAGATAAGTGGTACATGGTAGAATTTGTTTTTGGTCCATTAGGATTGATTCCACCATTTGTGTGATAGCGGCTGATGGGGCATAATATGCACTACCAGTTTTTAGAAGTCCTACAATTTCTGCTCCTCCATGTCTAGTACGATCAACTATTTCATCGATTCGTTTTTTGGTGATGTACTTACTAATAGGTATACCACCTATTGTTGTTTTACCTACAACTGGAATCATAGCGTCACCGTGTCCGCCAAGTACATAAGCAGATATCGCATCGATTGAAACATTGCATTCTGTTGCAAGAAAAGTCTTAAATCTGGATGTGTCTAGAATACCAGCCATACCTACCACTCGATTTTTGGAGAAACCGCTAATTTCATATGCTTTATGCACCATTGCATCTAGTGGATTAGTTACTATTATCAAGATACAGTTGGGTGATCGAATAGTTGTTTCTTCGACAACACTCGATACAATTTTCATGTTTGTTAATAGAAGGTCATCTCTACTCATTCCAGGCTTCCTTGCTATACCTGATGTGACGATTACGATGTCAGAATTTTTGGTTTCATCATAAGTATTTGTACCAATTATTGACACATCTGATCTTACTATAGAACCAGCTTGCATTATATCTAAGGCTTTGCCTTGTGGAAGACCTTCTAGTATATCTACCAACACTACATCAGCGTATCCTTTGTCAAAAATACGTTGTGCTGTTGTGGACCCTACGTTTCCAGCTCCTATAATTGTAACTTTCTTACGCATCAGATTTAACTCCATTTTCTGTCAAGACGTATTCATTCCAACGATTATCTATATTTGAGTCTTCTACAACGTCCATTATGTAGTCAGCAAATTCTGTACTGGTAGCACCATTTTGACGGCCTGTGATGGCAATTTTTCTCTCATATTGACCACATATATCTAGAGCTTTATGAAGTTTAGATCCTTGGTCATTAAAGCCAATATGTTCTAACATCATAGCTCCAGCTCGGATGAGAGAACTTGGGTCTGCGTATTTATCCCTTCCCTCACTAACCATTCTTGGTGCGCTTCCATGAACTGCTTCGAACATGGCATGTTTTTTGCCTAAATTTGCACTTCCAGCAGTTCCAACTCCGCCTTGAATTTGTGCTGCTTCGTCAGTGAGTATGTCTCCGTAGAGATTTGGAAGTACAACAACTTGAAACTGAGCACGTCTTTCAATATCGAGTAGTTTAGCCGTCATTATATCTATATACCATGCATCCCATGATATAGATGGATATCTTTCTGATACTTTTCTTGCTACGTCCAGAAATTTACCGTCGGTGGTTTTAACGATATTTGCTTTTGTAACCACGGTTACTTTTTCTTTTCCAGTACGTTTAGCATGTGCAAATGCTGCTTCAATAATTCGTTCTGATCCTTGTGTAGTAATTATCTTGAAATCGACTGCCAAATCCGGAGTTACGTGTATGCCTTGAGTGCCTACAGCATAGAGATCTTCGGTGTTTTCCCTGAAAAATGTCCAGTCTATTTTTTGGCTAGGAATGCGAACTGGCCGTACGTTAGCGAATAGGTCTAGTTCTCTACGCATTGAAACATTAGCACTTTCTATATTTGGCCATCCGTCTCCTTGTTCTGGAGTATGAGTTGGACCTTTAAGTGTTACATGGCAATTCTTAATTTCAGCAAGCACGTCTTCTGGAATGGATTTCATTTGGCTTGCACGATTTTCAATAGTCAAGCCTTCAATAGATACAAACTTAACTGTTTGAGAGTTTATATGAGAACGAAGTAAATATTGCAAAATACGTTGAGTTTCTGAACTTATAATTGGTCCTATTCCATCGCCTCCAATCATCCCAATGATAATTGGTTTGATAGTTTTAAAGTTTGTCCAGTCACCTTCTTTTTTGAGTTGTTCAACTCGTTTGAGTTGTTGATCTAGCATATTGGCGAATGGAGATAAAGCATCATCTATAGATTTTCTAGAGTTGGTCAAACTGAGCTCCTATTATTTTAGTAAAGTTAAGGTTAATTATGGAATTAGTATTTTTGTTCTTCATTATATTGGCATAGTTGATTCAATTATGAGTAACACATCATCTTTTGATACAGTACTTTCTGTTTTAAAAATGATTGATTTTACAGTTCCGGAGAATGGAGACGGCAAAGTGTTTTTCCTATTCATAACATTTAAGGATGCGACGGGGTCTCCAGTCTCAATTTTTTCTCCAGGTTTTACAAAGTATTCCGAAATAATCCCAGGCATCGGAGCTATTATTAAATGTTCACGGGGATTCTTGTGTGAGTTATTTGCTGACAGACTACTGTTAATTACTTGTCTTGATAGAATTTCATGTGGGTCAACTTTAACTTCGTAGAAATTGTTGTCTATACTCACATTGAATTTTCTTGCTTTAGAACTTGCTGATGGTATTTTATTTGTAGGGCTCACAACAAATCCTTTTGATGATGAATTTTGGTTTGTATCTTTCAATGCAGGTTTTTTACCATGTTTTATTTTGAGAAATTCAAGACCTGTATTGGGGAATATGGTGTAGGTCAATATATCATCTATGCTTGACGATATATCTGAAATTGTCTTTTTAGATTCTGTTAGTTCGGGTTCAATGTTACGTATGTTTAATTTGGTGTTGACTTCAATAGGTTTACTGGAAGAGTTCACCACTTTTTTAATTAAAGTGGTGTCTATAGGTGTTGGTGGGTTTCCATATAAACCCTTAATGTAATTTTCCACTTGATTGTTTATCATTTTGTAACGTCCAAATAAAACGTTACTTACTGATTGTGAGGCAACAATTTGGCTTATTGGTGTAACTAAAGGAGGATATCCTAAATCCTTTCGTGTATGAGGGATTTCACTCAGTACTTCATTTAGTTTACTTATTGCATTCGCTTGGTGTAATTGACTAATTAAATTACTGACCATTCCTCCAGGAATTTGATGTTCTAATACTTTCGCATCAATAATAGATATTCTGGAGCTGTCCATATGTTCACGGTACTTTGGTAGTAGTTCTTCTATCAAATCTCCCAATTCCAGTAGTTTGTGCATGTTTAATCCAGTATCTCGTTCAGTTCCATTTAACGTTGTTACAATTGGTTCTATAGCAGGTTGTGAAGTTCTAAGAGATAATGGGGCCAGGCAAGTATCAATTAAGTCAATACCGGCTTCTATAGCTTTAAGGACAGTCATTGATGCCATGCCACTAGTATAGTGAGTATGTAGTTGCAAAGGTATATCTAATACTGATTTTAAAGAAGTTACTAGTTCGTATGCAACATATGGAGAAAGTAAGCCAGCCATGTCTTTTAAGCATATGCTATCAGCTCCAATTTCCTGGTACTCTTTGGCTTTATTAATGAAGTAATCCGTTGTGTAAATACGTTCAGATCCATCTTCATTCATTGCAGTTGAATAACAGATAGTCATCTGTAAATGTTTACCATTTTCTTTGATAGCATTAGCAGATGATCTTAGATTTTCTACATCGTTTAACGCGTCAAAAACCCTGAAGATGTCAATTCCTGATTCAGATGATCTCTTTATGAAAGCACTGACAACGTCATTTGCATAATTTCTGTATCCTACTAAGTTTTGGCCTCTAAGTAACATTGTTAGAGGAGTGTTAGGTATTAATTTTTTGATTTTGCGCAAACGATCCCATGGATCTTCTATAAGAAAACGGGTACATACATCAAAAGTTGCACCTCCCCATGCTTCAATAGAATGAAATCCAAGTTGATCCATATGAGATGCTATGAGTTCAATGTCTGATGTTTTGAGGCGTGTTGCCATTAGGCTCTGGTGTCCATCTCGTAGTGTAGTATCAGTTATTTTAATTGGATTCACAGAAAAGCACCTTTTTATATTTCGAAACGACAAATTTGGTGTGGTTATTTTTTGGTGTGGTTATTTGATGTTGAACGCAAATATGATTATATACTGTATGTACTTCACAAACTTAAATTAGATTCCAACAACCCATAATGAGTTATTAGTGATTTGGTACTATTCACTGATTTTCCACGAGTTGTGTTGACCCAATGGTATAGTTTTTTTATTTGACTGTCGCATTGCCAATTTCCACGCCCCGATATTTAATGAATTAGTTGAGGTTTCCGTAGCGAGTTCATCACACACTTCTTTTTCTAGATAAAGTTTTACGGCGGTGATTATTGCTTCTGTCAAGTCTGGTTCTAATTTGAGTTTATCATCCATTGGTTCGGTCAGAGCGGAATACTACCATGTTTTTTAGGAGGTAAAGACTCTCTTTTATTAGATAACATTTTCAAGGCTCGGATGATTTTGGGTCTGGTTTCTGAAGGATCAATGACGTCATCTATAAGACCTTTACTAGCAGCTACGTATGGGTTCATGAGTTCGTCAACGTACTTCTTGATTAAGTCTTCCTTTAATTCCTCTGGATGATCTGATTTCTTAATTTCGTTTCTGTGTATGATGTTAACTGCGCCTTCAGCACCCATTACTGCTATTTCTCCGGTTGGCCAAGCATAATTTATGTCACCTTTCAACCCTTTGCTACTCATAACGATGTATGCTCCACCGTAAGCTTTCCTGATCAGCACACTTATTTTAGGTATTGTGGCTTCTGCGTAAGCATAGATCAATTTTGCTCCATGTCGAATTATACCGTCAAATTCCTGTGACGTTCCTGGCATGAATCCTGGGACGTCTACTAGAGTTACCACAGGAATATTAAATGCATCACAAAAACGGACAAATCTCGCAGCTTTAACTGAAGCATTTATGTCAAGGACTCCAGCTAAATGGTTAGGTTGTTGTGCTACTATTCCTATCGGATTATTATTCATAGTGGCAAATCCGACTAATATGTTTTGCGCGAACAATTCATGGATTTGCATGAAGTTGCCTTCATCTACTATGCTAGATATTATTTCAAGCATGTTATATGGGCTGCTTGCATCATCTGGGATTATTTTAGCGAGCGTTTCGTCCATTCGGTTGGGATCATCTGTGGTAGAGTGGTTAGGAGGAAGGTCCATGTTGTTCTGTGGAAGAAAACCGAGAAGTTTTTTCACATTGTGAATACATTCCTCTTCTGTTTTATTAGTGAAATGAGCTACGCCGCTTTTTGATGAATGGCTGCTAGCTCCACCTAATTCTTCATGGGTGACATCTTCTCCAGTTACTGTTTTTATTACATCAGGCCCGGTTATATACATTTGTCCAATTCCATTTACCATGAACACGAAGTCTGTTAGAGCAGGGGAGTACGTGGCTCCTCCAGCGGCTGGGCCTAATATTACTGAAATCTGGGGAATTACCCCAGAAGCTCTAACGTTTCTTAGGAAAATCGAACTATAACCTGCAAGACTGGCTATACCTTCTTGAATTCTTGCTCCACCTGAGTCTATAAGACCAACTATTGGGGCTCCACTATTTATAGCTAGATCCATGACTTTACATATTTTAGATGCGACGATTTCTGATAATGATCCACCCATTATAGTGAAATCTTGCGCGTATATAAACGTTAGTCTACCATTTACTTCACCATATCCAGTCACAACTGCATCTCCAAGGAATTTGTCGTTTGGTGACTGTTTTTTATCCGATTGTAGTTCTACGAAAGGATCTATTTCTTCAAAAGTACCATTATCTAAAAGTTAAGAGATGCGTTCATGTGCTGTCAATTTACCTCGTTTATGTTGAGCTTCAATCCTACTCGATCCACCACCAAGTCTGGCTTGTTCCCTTTTCTGGTGAAGGTTACTTCGTTTGCTGTCTGTTGTGTTATTGTGTGACATGGTTGTATATGAATTACCACCTATGGAATAATCGTTGGTAACGGTACCAAATAATCCGAAATGTCGCAAGAAATTTATGTTATTTTATAAACAGTTTTATTTATAAAGAGATTTGATTGAAGATCGTAGAATCCGATTCTAGTTCTCTTGGCGTTACTAGAATTGGCCCTAATTTGTTTGAGTGGAAATCCAGGACTTATGTCATGGGTATTATAAACACGACTCCTGATTCTTTTTCTGGAGATGGAGTAGATGGAGATTTGGATGTTGCTTTGAATAGAGCACTTACTTTTCAAGAATGTGGTGCTGACATTGTGGATGTGGGTGGTGAGTCTACTAGACCTCCTGATGTGTATGTTGGATCTACTCCTGTTTCAGAGGAGGAAGAACTTTCCAGAGTGATACCAGTAATTGAAAAATTAGTTACGAGATTGAGTATTCCTATAAGCATAGATACATATAAATCTAGAGTTGCTAATGAAGCTATCGAAGCTGGGGCATCTATTATAAACGATGTTTGGGGATTTAAGCGAGACCCGGATATGATGCGATTGGCTGCAGACAGAAAAGTACCAGTGATTCTTATGCATAATCAAGACCATTTACTATATGATGATATTATCTCAGATGTTATCAACATGTTGTCGCGTATGAGAGATGATGCAGTGATGGCAGGCATAGCTACTGAGAATATCATACTTGATCCAGGATTTGGATTTGGCAAGACTGCTCAACATAACCTTGAAATCATGAGACGACTAGATGATTTCAAGGTATTGGGGCAGCCGATTTTGGTAGGAATATCTCGAAAATCTACAATTGGACATGTTCTGGATTTACCAATACATGAACGTGTGGAAGGTACCGCAGCTGCAGTTGCTTTATCTATTTCCAAGGGAGCAGATATTGTGCGAGTACATGATGTTAAAGAGATGGCTAGGGTAGCTCGCATGAGTGATGCTATCGTTCGTGGATGGAATAACACTTAAATGCTTTCAGAAGTCTATTTGAGTTTAGGTTCAAATCTGAACGACAAAACAGAAAATATATGCAATGGAATAAACTTATTGCGTAATATTTCTGATGATATTGTGATGTCTTCGATATATGAGACTGTTCCAAAAGGATTCGTAAGTCAACCATCATTTTTAAATGTGGTATGTAAAATTTGGACTCATTTGAGTCCGTATCAGTTAATGGATGATTTGATGCATATAGAAACTTCTTTGGGACATCAACGCCCATTTATAAATTCGCCTAGAATGTTGGATATAGACATATTGCTATTTGGAGGTTTAGTTTTGACATCTCCTCGATTGATAATTCCTCATCCTGCAATGGTTAATCGAGGATTTGTACTCGTTCCATTGGCTGAAATAGCTCCTACCGCAATTCACCCAGAGCTAAATGAGTTTATACGTACACTTCTTCATCGTCTTGAAATTTCTGAACTTAATGAAGTCAGACGTTTAAATCGCAGATTTAATTAATATACGATTGATAAAAAGAGTTTAACTGACATGGTTATGATTCGGATTTCCTAAGATTAGAGGGCAGGAGATTTGGTATGGTTTCTTCTATTGGATAAGTTTCTTTACATGATTTGCAAGAAAGGGTGCCATTAATAACTTCGTCGTCGTTTTTTTCTATTATGTCTAGAGTTAGAGATGCCTTGCAAATGGGACAAACAAGAATATCCATGAATTGTAGTTTCAAGTTTCCTCTTACCTCCAAGTTAAAAAAATCGGTTCGTTTATTATATACTCGAATGTGTTGAAGTCCCAATTAAGGGTATGTTTAAAAAACAATTTTAAACAAAGATTTCTCAAATAAAAATTTCAATAAATCTGCAAGCAAAAACACTAAGATTCCTATAATCATTACTGTGTTATACCCAGATATGGTACGTGTGATTTTTTTGCCAAGATTGTTAGCTTGAACAGTTGTTTCAGTATAATTCTCCAAAATAGAGTTGCGGCGTCTTTTTATTATTACAACTATAAACATCCAAACTGACATGACGATTTTTATGCTTAGAACTGTTACGTAGGGAATCCCTACAATACCATGAGTTAGTCTTTCAAAAGTGAGCACCACTCCAGTTATTAATAATATAAATATGCTTGTGTCAACAAGGAGACGAAATTCGGCTGCAGTTGTTGCATTTATCCATTTTGATGGCTCTGGAGATCTACGTAATGCAGGTCGTAATACTGCGACATAAAATAGACTTCCTCCAACCCATGCAGCAGATGAAACCAAGTGAACCCAACGTACTATTATTAGAATGACATCAGTAATGTTCATTTGAATAATGTGAATGTAAACTTACATCCTTCCAATTAATTATATGTCTGTCAACGTTATTCGTTATCTTCACTCATAAGTTTTACGGCATGATTTATGAGTATCTCGGCACGGTCATCTGGTGTGCCGCGACTATCGAGGTAAAGTTTCAAGGCTTCTTTGGGTTCTAGCCCTTTTGTGTAATCATGTGCCAATTTTACTTCCTCTATTTCTAATATCTCTTTAGATATAGATGCTATAAAATGTGCGTTGCTCAACGCGTCTCTGATTTCACGGTCATTTAAATGTTTCTCAAGCTCACCTGGTAATTTTATGTTGATTCTGATAATTGCATCATTAACTTCGTGTTCTGATATTACTTTTATGACTGATGCAGTTGGATTATTATCGTTTGCAGAAATGTTTACATTGATTGTTAAAAAGTTTCTGGCATTGACAGTTTGGAAAGTAAAATCCTGTAGTCTGGTCCCCTGAGGTTTTGTTACATCTAGATCAATTACACAGAAGCCTTTTTGGTCTTTTTCTTCTCCAAAGTCTATTCGTTGAAGACTTCCAGAATATACCATCATTGGATTTTCCTTGTTAAGGATCTGGTGGCAATGTATATGCCCAAGTGCTACGTAGTCGAATTGTGGCAAAGCTACATCACTATGTATGAGTACATGATCTCTTCCTAACATCATAGATTGCTCAGAACTTGTTTTAGCTCTACTAACGGATACGTGGCCAGCAAATACAGAAGGTATATTCTCGTCTAGATTTTCGACTTCGTCGCGTATTATACGTGACAAACGTTCTTCAATCGCACTGTTTATTTGATCAGGAGTAAGGCCTCTAGTTTCATCACTATTTAGGAAAGCGCTGCGTCTTATCCATGGTACGGCAACCACTTGAATTGGGCCATCTAGAGTGTCTATTTTGTACGTACATGTTCTATCACCAATCGTAACTTGTGGAACATCTAGGGTTGGAAATATTTCAAGTGATGTTGCTTTTCCAGATACGTGAGGGGAGTCATGGTTTCCAACTAACAGGAAAACAGGAATCCCTTTTGATGCTAGACGAGATATGCGTTTAGCGAATTCTCGTTGATGAGTTTGGCTTGGATCACGGCTTTTATATGCGTCTCCACAGAAAAGTACTAGGTCAACCTGATTATCAATGGCATAAGAGACTAATTCATCATACGTTTCTAGGAAATCGATCAATCTAGTTGACAGTCCAGATTTGGTATCGATTTTTCCGTAGTTTTCAACGCCTATATGAATATCAGCAAAATGAAGTATACGCATTAAAGTATTCCAGAAAAATGAATGCAGGTCATTTTGTTTTCCCCGTACACACATTTGAGTATATAACTGGAGGTTTGTGTCAGAATTATACGGTACATAAATATATAGTTAAGAAGATATTTTTTCATTCAAACTTTTTTCCAGTGTATCTATGGATACACGAGTTTGAGACATAGAATCTCTTTCCCTAATTGTAACGGCATTATCTTTTAAGGAGTCAAAGTCGATTGTTACACATAATGGAGTGCCAATTTCGTCTTGTCTTCTATAACGCCTACCTATGCTCTGTGCCTCGTCATAATGAATCGCACCTTGAATTGATTTTGAGTGTCTAATGTTTTTGTATACTTGTCTTGCCAAGGGAGTTAATTGCTCATTTTTGCTAAGAGGAAGTATTGCTACTTTAACTGGAGCCAGACTAGGGTGTAATTTTAATAATACTCTATTTTCAACTTTGTTTGATGATGTTGTGATTGTTTCTTCAGTGTATGCATCTACTAAGAATGCCATGACTGATCGATCTACGCCTGCTGAAGGTTCTATCACGTGAGGAACGTAGTGTTTATTGGTGGTATCATCAAAATATGTTAGAGATTCTCCGCTTGGTTTTGAATGTGCGTTTAGATCGTAGTCAGTGCGGTTAGCAATACCTTGAATTTCCCCCCAACCCCAAGGAAAACAATACTCTATGTCATGGGTTGCCTTAGAATAGTGAGCAAGCTCAGTTGTAGCATGTGCTCGTACGCGCAGGTTTTCTTCACTGATTCCAAGGTTAGTGTACCATTGAGTGGCGTAATCAACCCATTTCTTGTGCCATTTGTTGGATTGTTCAGGTGGTACGAAGTATTCGATTTCCATCATTTCAAATTCACGGGTTCGGAATATAAAACTTCCTGTGGTGATTTCGTTTCGAAATGCTTTACCTATTTGGGCGATACCGAATGGTAGCTTTCTTCTAGTGGTGGACAGAACGTTATTGAAGTTCACAAAAATGCCTTGTGCGGTTTCAGGACGTAAATATACTATGTTGGCGTCTTCTTCAATCGGCCCCATGTGAGTTTTGAACATTAAGTTAAACACACGTGGTGTAGTCACTTCACCATTACATGAAGGACATAGAAGTTCCGGATTAAGTTCAGAAGAATCGGAAGTTTCGTCTTCTACTCTCCATCGACGATGGCAGGATTTACATTCAACTAAAGGATCAGTGAAATTGTCAATGTGTCCACTAGCTTTCCAGACGTCAGAGTGCATCATAATAGCAGAATCCAGTCCGACCATGTCGTCCCTGTCCCATACCATATTTTGCCACCAAGCATTCTTGACGTTACGTTTCATTTCTACACCCAATGGGCCATAATCCCAAGTGCTTGCTAATCCGCCATAGATTTCACTACTTTGAAACATGAATCCCCTGCGTTTGCATAAGGATACGATTTTATCTAAATCAATAGATTTTTCGTTTTTAGACATCCCAGCCCCTCTCTTGGCATGTTTATAAATTATCTAACTTCTCGCAATTATATCAGAGAGTTTGAAATTTCAATCATCAGATTTGTTAATTATGGATGTTCGAGTGGTGTTAGATTTCGAATATTATACTTGACTTTGAACACACTACTAAATAGCCTAATCCATAATTATCAAAGGGTAATTTTAGAAATTATAGTGGAGATGTAATATATGATTACTAATAAAATTCTTACTAGATTCAAATCTGGGCAAAAGGCTTTGGGGTTTTCAATGACATGTCCAAGTGAAGAGTCTGTAGAAATATGTGCTCGTCTTGGATTGGATTTCGTTAGTTTTGATGGTCAACACTCAGCTATCACTCCTGAAACTGTTGAACGTTTGTGCAGAGTGGCTGATGGATTTGGTATTACGCCAATGATGCGAGTACCAGACCAAACAGAGAGTACATTACTCAGATTTTTGGACAGAGGTATTAAAGCGGTTGTTATCCCCAATGTACAGACAAAAAAACAAGCTGAAACATTGTTGAGGCATTGCAAATTTGTTCCAGATGGTATGCGTAGCGCGACCAGTGTTCGCGTAGTTCTCAATGTACGTGATGGTGATTACAAATCGTTGACGTCTGAAATAAATGCTAATACTATGATAATACCGCAATTGGAAAGCATTACGGCATTTAACAATCTTGATGAAATACTTACGGTGCCAGGCATAGACTTTTTCTCTGGAGGACCTTGGGATGTGGCCCAATCTATGGGGTATTCTCCAGGAGAAGAGAATACCCCGGAGATTGTTAAAGCTACGGAAGACGCCAGAGACAAGGTTAATGCATCAGGAAAACACTTCTTTGATCAGATTGCGG
>CAZSCD010000134.1:0-3451 GCA_964605345.1 uncultured Dehalococcoidia bacterium | reverse complement strand
TCACCAGTTGCACCCTTTTCACCCTGCGGACCTGATGGACCTACCTTACCCTGTATGCCTTGTATTCCTTGGGCTCCTGTATCACCGACTGCACCCTTTTCACCTTTTTCACCCTTTGGACCTTGGACTCCTTGAAGACCTTCTGGTCCCGTACAATCAGAAAATACCAATAGCAGCAATATGACTAGTACGCCCACAGGGATTAAGGCTTTCAGTAACATGCTCACGCAGATTAACGCTTTAAGTTTGCGAACTAACATTCTTCCTAGCGTCTCCTGAAATACGGTGAGCAGAAGGTATTTTTGTTTCAGACATCAATATATCCTTGTAAAAGGGTATAAGGTTGGGGCAATCGAGTTGATCATAAGATGTGGCACGAGTGGCAATGGCCTGTCAACGCCTATACAATGGTGCCCAGGAAGGGACTCGAACCCCCACTCCCGATAAAGGGAAACGGATTTTAAGTTCCACATGCTCTATGTTACCTCATCTCCTCTAGTGTTGCTAGATGCCTTGTTATAGGGTAGGAGCGGCATTAAGCATCCTGTTTTGTACGCCTACACTATGTGTAGTGTTGTAAGGTATGTGGGTAGTCCAGGGGGTTGGCAAGGCTTAGACTTTTCAATATATTATTAATAACCTACTGTGACATTTTGATTTAATAAAAAGAACTTACATCTACAAAAGTGAAGAGAATATGAAGATGAACAAAGAACACAAGCATCCCATGGTTATAGTTTTGTTAATTATGACATTAGTCACGGGGTTGCTTGCTTGTAGTGGAGAAACTGGCACGTCAAGTTCTGAGAGTGAAGTTGCCACGGCTGTGACAGCACCTAAACTAGGCCTTCTTGCTGCGGTGTATCAAAACAAAATCGATATTGTGCAACAACATATGGATGCAGGAACTGACCCAAATGAATATAGCCGTCCAATAGGCATGGTTATGGTTCACCTTGATACGGTTGGGGCAAACGGAGCATATCCATTGCACCTAGCGGTGGTACAAGATTATTCAGAAATAGCTCAGATTCTTTTAGATAACGGCGCTAAAATAGATATAAAAACTGAAGAAGACGTTATCTTCCTATTTCCCTCTAATAAAGTTACGCCATTGCATTGGGCTGCTTATTTTTGCAGGAAGGATATGGTGTCTTTATTAATTGAAAATGGAGCTCCTGTCAATGCCTTAGATGCAAATGGTGCAACTCCTTTAGATTCTGCATGGATAGGTGAAGAAACGGCATTATCCAGATCAGGCAGCACTGTCAAACAGCGAAATACCGATCTTCTATCTTATGATACCAATTTCCCACAATGGGCTGGTTGTACCGGGAAATTGAAGGATGAAAGTGAGGAACAAAAACTTCTTGAGGATATTATAGCAATCATAGAAGAAAATGGCGGGAAATCTGGAAAAGATCTATAACCTACAGAGACGATAACAGAGGGAGATTAAAGACTTGGGCATGAAAAGAGTTGCAGAGAGCTACAAGCTATTGTATCAGCCCTGAATTTTGCCCTTGAAACTCTGGGTTTCTTCTTATACTGTGTTGTACTAGCTAGGGAGGATCATCATGAATGATAAAGGAGATCCATGTACATAGGCATTGCAGGCATGTTCCCAAAAGATATCACTCAAATAGATAAATCAGTAGTGGATCGCGTAAGAGAAGCTGGGTTTACTGGTGTTTCATGCCGATTTAGCGACCCAGAAAATATAAGCGTGTCTCAATTAGAATATATTAAAAACACTCTGATAGAAGGGGGTGTGCGACCTGTTCAATCAATTACCCATTACGAAAGTATCGTAAGCTCAAATGACAAACAAAGATCGGAAGGCATCCGAGTCATGCAATTCATGTGTGCCCTAACACGAAGGCTAGGAGCTGATAATCTATACATACGTCCTGGCAGTATGAGCCCTACAGGAGACTGGTACGCACACCCATTAAATAGACATCCCTCGACTTATGAAAGGCTTGTTGATAGCTTAAAACAAATATCTGCTGCTGCTGAAACTGAAGGTATCCTATTAGCAATAGAAGGGCATGTGTTATCTCCATTGTACAATGGAGAAGTGATCAAAACTGCTATCGAGGATGTGGGATCAAATACTTTGAGATTCAATATGGACCCTGTAAATTTTATAGGTGATATACCAGAATCATTCGACACTACTTCAGTTATTAATAAATTATTCGACTTGTTAGGGGAATACACTATATGTGGCCATGCGAAAGATTTTTTTATCCAAGATAAACTTGTGGTGCACTTAGAAGAAACAATTATCGGTGAAGGAATACTTGACCAACATACTTTCGTAAAAAGATTTGAAGAATTCTGTCCAGATGGGCATATTCTTATCGAACATTTACCTGATGAAGACATACCTAAAGCTAAATCAGCCATTGATTCTGTGGCTAAAGATTTAGGCATAACTTGGCTACAATAAAAGTAACCACTCCGTACTACTAAATCTTAGACAGTATGAACACAAGGAAACACAACATGCTAACAGATAAACGTGTGGTAATAACAGGCGGGGCAACTGGAATTGGCAAAGCAACTGCTATTTATTTCGCTTCATTGGGTGCCACTATAGTATTAGGTGATAACAATACAGACGGTGGGAATAAAACTGTAGAGTACATCCGGGAACTAGGAGGGACAGCGTCATTCTTTCCCTTGAATGTTGCCGAGGAAACATCTGTTCGTACATTCACCCTGTCTGCTGAAAACATCCTTGGAGGAATAGACATCCTAGTTGCATCAGCAGGAATATTTCGAGAATCCCTAACACCTGTAGAAGATGTTGACGAAATAAGCTGGGACCTAGTTACTGACGTTAATCTCAAAGGGTCATTTCTGACAGTTAAACATGTTATACCATCTATGCGTCGCAACAAAGGTGGCGTTATAATCCTGATAGCTTCAGGAGCAGGAGTTAATGGTCCGAGCTCGTCGGTACCATATGGCTCAAGTAAAGGCGGAGTGCACGGACTTTCTCTTACATTAGCTCCAAAACTAGCTAATGATAATATCCGCGTTCACGATGTGTGTCCTGGGAACATCAATACCCCTCTTAAATTAGACGCCATTGACGACCAAGTTTCAAAAATCGGGAACGATGCCCGCAAAAATGATCAAATTGCTGGGCTTGGTGACCCAACTGGAATTGCGAAAATTGTAGCATTTTTAGCGTCAGATGATGCGAGTTATATCAGAGGATCAATATTTACTAGGTAATGTTAGGACTATGCTAGGGATACCCCTGTGATGTTATTGCCAACGATAGTTAGCCATATAGATAGCAGTACAACTTATACCTGAGACGTAGAGGATAGTTATCGTTAGAATCGCCATATGGTTTTGTTGCATAACATTATAATTATAAGTATAAACGATAAAATCCCCGCTCCAATCAACGTTGCTCCTGATACACTCAAAT
>CAZSCD010000133.1:0-14584 GCA_964605345.1 uncultured Dehalococcoidia bacterium | reverse complement strand
ACACACATCAGTGCTTTGCGAAAACACACATCCCGTTGAAGTACAAATACGCACCCATGAAATGCATAGGATATCCGAATACGGAATTGCGTCTCACTGGCTATACAAAGAAAATGAATCAGACACAATAGATAGTCATTTTGAAGGCAAAATGGCATGGTTGCGACAGTTACTAGAATGGCAACGAGACATTAGCGGATCCGAGGAATTCGTAGAATCTTTCAAAACTGATATATTCAAAAACCAAGTGTTCGTATACACCCCAAAAGGCGAATTAAAGGAACTACCAACCGAAACTACACCTATAGATTTCGCATATAGAATACATACAGACATCGGTCACAGTTGTATCGGGGCAAAGATAAATGGAAAACTGGTACCTCTACACTACAAGCTTAAAAATGGTGACACTGTAGATATAATAACCAGCAAAACCACCAATGGGCCAAGTAGAGAATGGCTCAATCCTAATCTAGGATATCTTAACACCAGTGCTGCTCGAGAAAAAGTACGCCAGTGGTTCAATCGTCAAGAGCGAAATAGTACCATTAATGAGGGAAGAGATCTCTTTAAGAAGCAAGTAGGTCGCCTAAATATAACTATGCACGCTATAGAAATCTCCCATCTGCTGAAATTTAGCTCGTCTGAAGAATTATTTTTTGCACTCGGCAACGGTACCATGACTATGTCCAAGATAGTCAACAAGCTATCTTCTCACGATACGATTTTAAGTGAACATGTGGAAACCCCTGTGACTACACTGGCTCGAATTCCTGGATCGGAAATAATTGGAGTTGGAGATCTCATAACTAGAATGGCACAATGCTGCAACCCCTTACACGGCGACAAAATAATCGGCTACATCACACGACACAAAGGAATAACAATACATCGCAAACTTTGTTCATATATTAAAAAAGAACCTGAAATCGAAAGGTTAATTCCCCTAACGTGGGGCAAAGCCCAAAAACTACATCCAGTTAGAATTCAAATTCAAGCTTTTGACAGAGTGGGACTTTTAAGGGATATAACTTCCCTAGTTTCTGATGAACGTGTTAATATTGCATCTTGTGTATCTGAGGAATACGATGATGTAAGTGTAATTACACTTACGGTATATATAAGTGGAATCGACCAACTTAACCTCGTATACACTAAAATAGAAGGAATCAAAGGAGTCATTGGAGTTTCGAAAACTGGGGCTTGACCAAGGTTAACTTGATCAATTCGAAGATTTCAGTGGTGTACATAAAGAAATATAAACTTTAGGAGTTATCTGGATATGCCTAGTAACAAACCTGCACGAGTGGCTGAAAGACGACGGGCAAGAAACGCGCCTATGCGTAGCAAAGCTAAAACATTTATCACCAAATCAAGGAAGTTGATCACAAATAACGACATTGAAGGCGCAAAAGTTGCGGTTAATGATGCTGTTGTGGCTCTAGATAAAGCGGCACAAAGAGGTGCCATACATCCTAATAACGCGGCCAGACGTAAGTCTAGGATTATGCGTCAGTTATCTAAGGCAACGGATAAGTAATTGATATATTTGAAAATCTCGTGTTCACTATCTTGCAAACATTAATGTTTGCAAGATTTCGTTGACAACATAGATTAATGACAGCTAGAATTAATCTACTAAATAAATAGAATTCTTAAAAATGGTGTCACAATATGCTCAGAATTAGGCTTCGCCGAGTTGGGTCCAAACATCAACCTAGTTACAGAATAGTCGTAGCAGACTCTAGGGCTGCACGAAATGGTTCATTCGTGGAGCAAATTGGGTTCTACAACCCTAGAACCGATCCTCCTACAGTCATCATCGAAAAAGAAAAGGCTCAAGAATGGATTCTTAAAGGAGCCCAACCTTCAGAAGCTGTTGAAAGAATGATTAAGTCAACCTCAGCAAATGTAGAATCTAATAAAGATGAATGAATTAATTGAATACATTGCCAAATCAATCGTATCTCATCCAGAAGAAGTAACTGTCACACAAGAGGACAAAGACGGGAAAACTATACTCAAGCTACATGTTGCTTCTGATGACAAAGGCAAAATTATTGGCCGCCACGGTCGCATCGCAGATTCTATACGTGTTCTCCTCAGAGTAGCCGCTACGAAAAAGGACGATCGAGCCTTTCTGGATATCCTCTAATATTATTGTTTTTGTAGCATCTTATTTCTAGGACCAGGATTTATTAAGAATTGTTATATCATGGTTTCAAAAGAAAATGAGATAATCGTGGGACTCGTTGTAGGGCCTTGGGGACTACGAGGCGACATCAAAGTTCATTCTCTTACCGATATACCATCAAGATTTTCACCTGGGAGTATACTTCAAATAGGAACTCGATCTGTGGAAGTTGAACGATCTAGATCTGATAAGAACACTCTCATTGTAAAACTTGACACTATAAACGATAGAAACGAAGCTGAAGAAATTCGTGGATTGCCATTAACTATTCCCAAACAACAAATTAAATCTCTACCAAAGGGCGACTACTATCATTTCCAGATAATTGGCATAGATGTCTGTAATGATCAAGGTGAATACATTGGGAAAGTGGATGAAATCATTTCAACTGGGAATAATGACGTTTACGTAATCAAGAACAATGAAAATAAAGATATGTTAATACCTGCTATAAAGAGTGTGATTCTTGACGTAGACACACAAAACAAAAAGATGAGAGTAGAAATCCCGGAAGGCCTAAGGTGGACTTAGCGCATATGCGTTTCGGGCAGGTTATCCCCAATTATCCTATCCGCTCCTTTGTAACAGCCTCAATCATTGCTTGAATATATCCGTTTGCAAAAGCACGTCCTCTATGACCCCATTCGGTATCTTGAAAAGTTTGAGGTACGTGATCATCAATGAAAAAACTGTCATATCCAACTTCGTGATATATAGTCATCGCTTTATACATATCAACATATCCAGTGTTAATAAATTCCTCATGGAACTTAGGAACTTGACCAGAAACATTTCTGAAATGTACGTATAAAATCTTTCTGTTTTCACCAAAATAACGAATCATTTCATATATGTTTTCGCCTTGCATTTCAGCAAATGTTCCTTGACAAAATTCTATAGCGTTAGAATCGGAAGAATAAATGTCAATAAGTCTTTTATAACTATCGAAACTTCTCAACAGTTGCGGAATTCCTCCTAGTTTCGGTACTGGAGGATCGCATGGGTGAATACCTAGTCTAATATCCTCCTCTTCTGCAATAGGAGTGATGATTTTAATCCAATATTCCAAATTGCCCCACATTTCTTCTTCCTCGTATTCACGATCATGCGTAAATGGAAACATCTTGGCTTCATCGTAATTAAATGCCGTGGCAACGGCACCACATCGTATGATTTCAGGTGTTGTCCTCCAAACACTTGAGGGCATCCAATGGTATCCAAATATCTTTATGCCTGCTCTCGCTATATTCCGTATAGTGAAAATCATGTTTTCAATTTGTTCGTCACGTTTAGGTCCACCGAGTATAATTTGGTCGTAAAAAGCCACCGGCACATTTTCCAAAGCCGAAAGTCGAAGACCGTATTGTTCTACATCGAGTCTAAGTTTCACAAGATCATTGAGTTGCCACACGCCGCCTTCACTCGGTAAATTTGCACTATTTAGTAATACGTCTGAGGCACCAAATTGTGCGCAAAAAATCAAGAAGTCACGTGACGGATGATCAAACTGTCCAAATCCAGCTCTCATATCTAATTTTTACTTTTCGTCGGCATTTTCAATATAACTTTGACTTCATAAAATCGGCCATTTTGGAGCGTATGATATGCCTGTTCTATTAGCCAAATCCCCCCCAATACGTCTGACTTTTTCTATTAATTCACCTTCGTCAACAAACGTAGGCATGTGATTTTTTATAACAACATTACCATCAACAACAACTGTATGAACACTACGGCCGTCAACATTATAAACTAAATTGTTAACTGGATTAGATAGATTACGCCATTCAGGCCTAGCTATATCAAATAAAACCAAGTCAGCTTTTTTCCCGACCACTATGGAACCTATCTCATCATCCAACCCCAACGCCCTGGCCCCATTTATGGTTGCCATTTCCAGTGCCGTTTCAGCAGGAATAATCTCAGTATCACCACGAGCGTCTTTATACAACACTGCTGAAAGGTACATAGACCTCATCGTCTCTACCGGACCATAACTTGGAGAATCATTGCCTAAACTCACACATATTCCTTTCTCTATCATTTCAGGTAATTTTCCATTAACTGTCGTACCAGAACCTGACATTAAAGCTGCAGGAGGACACATAACCATTTTTGTATTGCTACGCGCAATACAATCTACTTCTACATCGTTTAAACCTACCACATGTGACAATAAAAGGTTATCTCCAAGAACACCAATATGATCTAAATATTCTACTGGCCTCATACCAAATTTTTTTGTGTGATACTGGATGGATTCGTCGTGATTTACACAATGTACAGTCATGCCAGTATCATTTTCATCTGCAACTTGCTTAGCCATTCTTAAAAGATCTCCAGATGAATGATCCAAACTCCATAACATAGTCCAAACTCTAACTCTATCATCAAGTATGTGATTATATTTACATATCAATTCTTCCATGAGTTTTCTTGCTTCAGAAGGGGAAGTAAGAGGTATCTGACGAGGATTAGGTAAGTCCAACATGTGCCTCCCAATCACTATTCTGGAGCCAGATTTTTTACAGGCGCTAACACAAGAATCTAGAAACTTAGTAGTCCCTGGATCAACTAAACAAGTAGTCCCATATTTTAGTGCCTCGGTGATAGCTAACAAAGAAACATCGTGTTCTTCATCCTCAGTCATAGCCACATTTACTTTAGCAACGCCAGATATATGTTCGCTACGATCCAAATAGTCTGGAAGAAGACCGCTAGTCAAATGTCCACTACTTATGTGAAGATGAGCATTAATTAACCCTGGTATCACTACCATATTAGTAGCATCTATAACAATATCTGCCTTCGTTGCTCTTAAATTAAAAGCTTTATCAACTTTAGATATACGTTGGCCCTCAACTAAAACAGATCCTTTTTCAATAATTCTTCTACTTTCGTCAACAGTGATCAAGAATTTGGCGTTTTCAATTTTCAATGTTGGCAAAGCCACAGGTCACACCCTCCACAAAACTTTGCTAAATTTTGGGGCTTTAACGAAAATTATCGTTGCCATAATTTCAAACATGATTTCAGTGCAAGTGTAAATATGATCTGTTCAAGTTTGCTATACTTACTAAGTAGAAACGAATGAAAGAACATTTTTGGGGTTGTTAACCAAAATGTCCTCAATCTCCTGTTCACTAAAACCTCTGGCCTTCATTCGAGGTACTATGTTACGTAAAATATAAGCGTATCCGTGACCGCCAAATTTTGACAGTCGACTCTTAGCGCAGATATCTTGAGATATTACAATTTTTGCTCCATACCCATGAGAAATAACCCGTCTGACAATATCCATTCTTGTGGCATCATTAGGCATATCTATATTTGGATTCGCTGGATAATATGATTCCTCTATGCCGAAAAGATCCCATTCCATATAACATCCAGAATCTGCAATCTGCATCAATGTATCATCTAAAAACACAGTTCTATCTAAATGCCCCATGATAGTATGGCTTAAATCAGCGCCTACTTCTGCAAGAATTTCAATAATTTCCAAAGGAGACATTTCATCTCTGCCAGGATGTATTAACATAGGCGCTCCAGTAAATTTTTGAGCGATTGCTGATGCCCTAAGTACTTTACGCTCATTATCATTGAGAGGCCATGAACAACCAACTTCACCAATAATTCCTGATTTTATTTGCGTATCTTCAACTCCTTCAGTAATATCCCGAATAATCTGTTCAGCAATCTCATTTTCACTCATCTCATGTATATTTGAAGGATGTGATGAAGACACATAATACGACGACCCCATTATCACATTCACCTCGGAAGCACGCGACACACGCGCCAATCCAATCGGATCTCGTGACAAACCAACATTTGTAGCATCTACAAGAGATTGGCCCCCATATTGTTTATATAGATTAATTTCTTCGATAGCTGTCGAAATGTCCATCAACTGACTGTTATCTCTGTTTACTGACTGATAATGGCGAATGTCAGCTATGGTTTCTATAGATACGGGTTGTACATAAAATCCTTTATCACTAGCTCTATCTCTAGGATGTTCCCAGTCTTCCTCAGATAAATCTTTTTTAGAAGAAAGATCCGCAAGTATGTGTTCATGTGTAAGAGTTATACCTAAAGATTCAGGTCTCACTAATCCCAAGACAGTCTGTATTTTCCCTACTACACTTCCTGCACCCATTACTACTCCTAATACTGAATCTAATTAAATCCTTGTTATAGCACGATGTCACTTTGAAATCTGTGACAATATCATTCTGTCGCGGATGGTAGCATCGTATATAGTTACGTGCAAGCAGCCTACATCAAAATTGGGCATGCCAATTAGTTGACGCTCTTCGCTAATCACACTAAACTCAACCATAAACCAAGGAACCCTCATATATAAGCATAAGTGGAGATATATTGATGATTATTGATTCTCACGCATATTGTTTTGAAGCCGCAGATAGTAGTACTGGATATACCAGCGTTGAAGAACATTTAAGATGGGTGCAATTAGGGCAGGCACATCACTACCAACCTGCATTCCGACTTAAAGATCGAGTTCACAGCTCATCTGAAATCCTATACCCGAAAATCAATGAAGATATAAACAGCCTTCCAGACGTGAATTTCCGTATTGATAGCGCATCAGGCAGAGTAGTCTGGACAGTTAATGGAGAGGACTATACAAAACATTATTATCCTCCAAATCTGAGGAATTGTGAATTTACACCAGAGAGTTTGATAAGCGAAATGGACTATGCGAACATCGATATTGCCCTGCTTCACACTAACCCTATGTTAGGACGTGACAGCGCTTATTTGGCAGAATGTGTACGTAAATTCCCAGGACGTATTTACTCTATGGCACCAGTAGATGAATGGAGAATACGCGACAATCCAAACGAAGTTATAAACGAACTAATCACATCCATCAACGACTATGGACTGCATGCAATCAAATTTAATCCAACTGGTTACATGACTAGCCCAGAACCATGGGATGATGGCTTCTATAGACCTTTCTGGGAGGTAGCCACTTCCCTCAACATACCTATCTTCTTTTCATTGGGCTCCGGCCCAGGTCGAGATAAATGGGAAGCATCACCGAAAGCTCAAGATGCATATCTTAACGAACTTAATATACTGATCAGATGGATGGATAGATATCCAAACAATGTTTGTAGCATTACACATGGCTTCCCATACCGCAGCTTTTTAGTTGACAATCAAGTCGTCTTACCAAAAGCCATATGGGAGCCATTTAAAAACCCTAATCTAAATATAGAATTGTCTTTTCCAGTACGTATAGGGGATAAATTTGATTTCCCTTACCACGAAGTGATACCCACTATAGAATCTATGGTGAATAACATTGGTGCAGACCACCTGCTATATGGAACAGACATGCCTTTTCAAAATCGCCATTGTACTTATCAACAGTCTCGAGATCACATTGAAAAATACTGTGAGTTTCTGAATCAAGAAGAATTAGACTTAATCATGGGTGGCACCACCGCACGTATCCTAAATATTGCACGTAATTAACACCTAATTGTTGCTTGTTAATTTAACTTACAAAGAAGCGAGGATATTATGCCTGAAACTGGTAGAAGACTAATAGCGATAGACGGAGAACGAGTAGAATTAGAAAATTTTGAAATCCCCGACCCAGGACCTGATCAAATATTGGTGCGGACTCATATCAGTCAGGTAAGCGGTGGCACTGAAATAGTAGGTTTACTTAAAGATTCTAATCGTGGGCCACAATGGTCAAACCTACAACCAGAACATTATGGACTACGTCCCGGCAAAATGCGTCGTCCATTAGGTTATACAGCCGTTGGTCATGTTATTTCAACAGGGGCAAACATCAATGAATTTAATCCTGGAGATCGCGTTCTTACAAGTTGCAGCCACAGTACTCATGGATTAATCGGGAAACCCCACGATCCATCTTCTGAGAAATTCGCCCAGCACATACCAATAGAAAGTTCCACGGCACATCATGTGGAATTTGATATAACAGATCAACAAGCCGCATTTGCTGGGCCTTTAGGCTATGTAGCCTTACATGGTGTTAGGCGTGCAGAACTTCAAATAGGGGAATCCGTTGCGGTTGTTGGACAAGGTGTTGTTGGACAAATGGTAACTGCATACTGCCGTCGATCCGGAGCATATCCTGTCATTGCTGTAGACATTGACGACGATCGTTTAAAATTATCGAACCTAAGTGGAGCTACTCACACCATCAATTCATCCAAACAAGACCCAGTAAAAGAAATACGAAATCTAACTGGTGACGGAGCTGAAAGTATATTTTTTGTCACCCGAATTCCAGAACCGATTGTAGATTGTATCAACGCAGCAGCCGTTCGTGGGAAAATCATAATAGTTGGAGCAGCTCCCGGGGCTGTGGAAATTGAACTAGTCACTCCCATGCATAGAGAATTAGATATAAGAGCAGTATTTGATGGAGGATCAAATGAAGATCCCCATCCATATATGCCGTGGGTACACAGTCGTAATTACAGCACAGTTATGGGAATGATTTCGAGAGGAGATTTACAGATAGACCATCTCATCAGTCATGTGGCAAAACCTGAAGAAGCCAACGAGATATATCAAAAAATGTTGTCAGGCCCAACCGGATGGATGAGTGTATTTTTTGACTGGAATGACTAAATCTAAACGTCATAAGTTAACGTTTAATCACCGCAATTGCCAGAATTTTATGATATTGACCATTATCGATTAAGTTTATATGACGTAGAATGATTCTAAAATATGTTTATGCAAAACAGGTACTACATACGTATTACGAATTAGAATTTCAGGAGGTCTACGGTGGAAAGAGTTGGATTCATTTTAAAAGTTAAAGAAGAACTCATTGACGAATACAAAGAACACCACAAAAATGTGTGGCCGGAAATGAAAGAAGCTCTATCACGCCATGGATGGAAAAATTATTCGTTGTTCATGAGAAAGGATGGACTACTTTTCGGATATTTTGAAGCAGAAAAATCATTCACGGCGTCACAAGATGGCATGTCACAAGAAGAAGTAAATTCAAAATGGCAAGCCCTAATGTCTCCATACTTTGAAATCCCAGACCACTCGACTCCAGACCAAATGATTCTCACAATACCAGAAGTATTTCACATAGACTAAATAAATCATAAATTGCAAATAGTACTCAATTAACTCATCAGAAAACACGAATTAATTAAGATAGAATAAAGGGATTAAGGTTCATCATGATATACATAACATTAGTGGGCATTGGCGGTGCATTCGGTGCGATTGCACGCCACTTAGTCAACCAAATGGCTATGACTCACTTAAATTCGTCTCTAATGGGGACGTTCATCGTGAATATTAGTGGTTCATTTGTATTAGGAATACTTGCAGGAATACTATCTTCTTATCCAAATTTACCAGAAGGAACCAGGCTATTTATGGCAGTTGGATTTCTAGGCTCCTACACAACATTCTCCACTTTTAGTCTGGCAACTATACAGTTATTAGAAAAAGGAGATTTGTTCAACGCATTTATTAACATTATATCCACTATCATCATAGGACTCATAGCAGCTATGGCAGGACTAGTAATTGGCAGAACAATATGATCAGTGCAATTCAAAACTGTCCTTGCAAAAATTTCAATGTTACTACATTGATGGCATATACATTGGCTGAGTTATTATCCATAAACTTGCAACTGTATAGCCAACCATCAAAACGAGCATTGGATATTGACTTAACAAAGCGTTTTGACGTGTGTGGAACAATTTAATAGCAATCGCATGTGACAGAAAAACTGCAATAATGTGACCAATTACTATAGCAGTCACTGAAGTAACCCAATAAAAAATTGGGCCGACCAGCCTAAAATTGACTCTATAGTCTGCGGTTCCAAAAATATCCCAACCGAAGCCAAAAGGGTCTGAAGCCAACGACACAATCAGTTGCCCTTGAATAAGCAGAAACATTAAAAAATGTGCCACGTGATAGGCCAACGCTATAGGTATTAAAGTATATACAAAGGCCTTTGCCAAATCCAACACCCTCATACCACTTCTACTAGTTAGACTCATTAATGCACAGAAACACAGATAAATAGCAACAAAAATTATTACAGACGAAAGTAATCCTATCGTACCTATAAAAGTGACATTAGACACATATGTTTCAATAGAATTTTGAGTATTTATCCATAGCATCGTTCCAGTAATGCCATCAAAAGTTACGGTAGCTAGTAACAATAAAACAAACAACATTTGCGAAATAGAGACATTCTCAACATCAAGTAATCCAGACGCAAAAGGACGCAAATTAATTCCTTTACTAACGTTTTTAATCTCTTCTGAACATACATCTTCGGGCTTGTCTTCAAATGATTGAGTATGTCTTTCTCTATTTGTAGTATCTCCAGATATTCCTCGAATAGTTTGACTTTCAACAGGAGCAAATTTGGCAAAAAACCCGAAGGCCAAAGTGAAAGCTTCGCCGTGACGAAGCCATATGTCTTTTCCATACAAAAACATACCCGCCCACGTGATTATTGAGTACATAATAACCATCTGACTAATACGTAATGGCAAAACTGCATCACCATAAACATTTTCTATCCAGGCAAATCCAAAGAAGAGTAGCACAGCGGGCCAAACACCAATCTTGTAAGAATACTGGAATACAGGAGTGATAGCTTTGCCTGAATTCAATCTCTGACAAATATATTCAATCCATTCAAAAATGATTTTCCATGGATTAATTAATCTCCAAATATCACCGATGAGCGCCGATATGTATGCAATTCCTACCCACCAAATCACCCAAACAAACGTAGGTGCCAAATTATATATGGGATTCGAGTTGCCAAAATATCCGACCGAGATAATTAAGATGAATAGAAAAATACTCGTAATTTTGGCAATCAAAATTATACTGGGGTGAACAAAAATCCTGGTGACATTCCATTGAAGCAAATTCAACTTGGGATAATTCGAATAAACTTCGGTGTTGCGTGCAAATAAACCAACTAGAATAAATGACGCAACGACCGCCGCTCCAGCCGCTATCAGACAAAGCAACATAGGCACTGGTGGAGTAAATGGTTCAACAAAAACATGAGGGTCACCAAACAAATAAGCCGAGGTATAGTCACCCACTGTAGTAATAATGTGTATTCTCCTTATACTAGCTACGGCCTAAATGTTATCGGCTCGAATCAGCTTTTATAGATCCCCATGACGTCTGGTTTATTGGGTCTTAATAACCACTTCACTTCGCCCAACGTGAATATGGTCAAAAGTTACTCCACTACTATCACTGTAACGCGAAACTTCATTTCCATCTATGAAAACTTTTATACAACATTCAAGAGCATGGTCGCCTCCTGAAAGCAAAGAGCCTGGAATCATTACCGTTGTCTTTGAGTTAGTATCGAGTGGGCCTGCGGCAGTAAATTTGAGTTCCTGAGTGTTGCTATCAAAAAACATATCATAAATATTCGACTGAGATGTTACTTTAACCGTTACTTCATTTATGTTTCTCCGAAGGTCGCTAATTGAAAATTCATAGTTTACAGCCATCAATGGAGTCAATACTGCTCTGTACAATATACGTTCATTACGTTTATCTTTATCGCCTCTATTTGTTTTGACTGCAACCACAATAACTCTACCAGTCGCATCAATTTCTAATGTTCTATCTTGTGCAAATGTGCCTCCATATATAGAATGTCCTGTTTTTGTTCGCTCCATGCTCAACTGTTGTACAAGTCTTTCCTGGGCTGACATGGTATTTGTATTATCTTCAAGCAATGGTATACCGAAATTAACGGAATACCAGTTATCGGCTCCATCCTGAGTACGATAAATATTCTCAGGAGTAATCGCATAAAGTACTAATGGATTGATAGGATCTATAGCCATATCAATCACAGCACCTTTGGGAATTCCATTTGATGTTTTTTCCCAAGTTTCTGCTCCATTGATGGTCTTATAAACGCCACTTTCTGAAGCAGCATAAAGCACTTCAGGATTTATGGGATCCATTTGCAAATCATTTGTGTAAGGATCAAGTCCTTCGTTCATTGCAATCCAGGATTGAGCACCATTTGTGGTCTTGTAAACCCCTATAGCTGTTGTGGTCTCATGAAGTGAAGTCATCACATACGCCGTATCAGGATCTTGAGGATGAACAACTATCGCATTAATGGATGTCTCAGTCTCTATAGGAAAGCCGTTAGACATTTCCGGGAATGTTTCCCCGCCATCAGATGACTTGAATATGTGCGTGCCGTCTAAATTAAATTGCAGGTCTGCATAAACAGAATCGTGTACAGAACCAACATAGACAACGTTTGAATCTGAAGGAGCAACCGCCACTCCATGAATGTGGAAATCATTAGGTCCCTCTAGTCGAAGGCCAAGTTCGATGGTTTGTGCACTCAATCCCTCATTTAGTTTTTCGGTTCTGGTGAACCAATTCGCTCCACCGTTAGTGCTCCCGGCTAACTCTCCCGTTACTTGCCAGCCAGTTGCCCATATCACAGTAGGAATGTCATAGGAAAATGCGTAAACCATTGGATAATGTGCCGTCATAGAGCCGGAAAACAACCAAGTCTCTCCTCCATCATGTGAGAATAAATTCCCCCGGCCAGACTCTCCTCCAACCCATATGTTGTAAGGAATCAATGGATGTGTAGCTATTTGAGCAGGCTTCGCTTCAAAGATGCCACTGTCGCTTCGGGTCCAGTTTTTCCCGCCATCAACGGTCTTGTACATTCCTCCGTGTTCAATAAGTCCTTTTCTTTGATGTTCTGGATGTATAGTGTATATCTCGTTTGATGTTCCAACGAAAACAATATCTTCATTCGTGGGATGAATGGCTATAGGATTTACATGTTTATCCAGCAACCCTTGATTTCTTTCAATCCAGGATTCCCCTGCGTCATCACTCCTAAAAACACCGTCATGTGTTGCTACATAGGCAACATTGGGATTGCTAATTGAGAATTTAACACGGTGTAACTTAGACGACGTGAGTCCTTCATTGCTTCTTGACCAACTAGTTCCTCCATCTGTGCTTCTAAACATACCGTGCATGCTAGAGGCCGCCAACATCGTTCCAGGATTACCCGGCTGGATATCTAATCCAATAACTTTGGGCATCTGGGCTATAAGATTTTGTGCCTCGCTAGCTTGTTCATCAAGATACGAAATGACATTGCCGCTCCAAGTACTTCCTCCATCCTTGCTATAGAGCAGTCCACCTTCTGCAGCAACCCAAACTTCGTTTGGATCACCTTCCTTTACAACAATCGTTTGCACGGATGAACAGAGATCACAGGTCCCAACATGTTTCCTTGGTTTTCCTTCATCAGTGCTTTTAAAAACATCGGCAGGTTCTGCAGGCCAAATACCGCCCCTGGTGGAACCCCATAACGCAGTGGTATAAACAATCTCAGGATTATCCTTAGAGAAAGCTACTGCAGTCCACGGTCTCACATTCCCACCACCAGCGACTCCACCTATAACATCGTACCAATCAGTTCCTCCATCAAGTGTTTGATAAACCGCGGTTTCAAGATTCGTATATATAGCATTGTTTGAATCAACGGGACTAATAGCAAGTCCTCCAGCGTGACCCGCAACGTGAACTAGATCCCAGGATGCTCCACCATCCAGGCTCCGATACATTGACATATCATTGGAGTCGACTCCAGCATACATCACGTTTGGATCTGTAAGAGATATCTCAATAGACACAAACTCTCCTGCTTGAAGGTCAGAAGTTCGTTCCCATCTCAATTCGGAACATTTTCCGTTTTCAAATACCTGGCAATCCTCAACTGGTACCTGATAGTTGGCGTCTGGCAATGACACACTTAGGAGAGTTCCTTCTGTGATACCGTCTGGTAAAGGTGGGGGAATGAGATTGCATTGTGGTCCAGTGGGCATACCCCCTCTGTCAACATCATGCCCACTGCAGATGTAAGTATAACCTGAAGAATCGTAGGAATGCGTCTCGTCCTCACCGCAAATACCCTGATCATCACAGCCATTCTGTCCATCAACAATACCTTCATCATCTTCCCCTCAGTCTGCAAACATAAGCTTACAATCCTCAATCTCAGTAAGCTCCTCATCCGTCGCAGAAAACCCCCCATATACAATGTCGTCAGTTACGCTACGACCTAAAATGTTAACTATACAATTCACATCGTAAGCGTCCTCAGTTACAACACCTTCACCACTCTGTTGACTTCTATCATTCTGTTTCTGTTGAACTCCTTGTTTTTCATCATCTTCCTCTCTGTCTGCAAACATAAGCCTTCAATCCTCAATCTCAGCAAGCTCCTCATCCGTCGCAGAACCTCCCCCATATACAAAGTCGTCAGTTACGCTACGACCTAAA
>CAZSCD010000132.1:0-4236 GCA_964605345.1 uncultured Dehalococcoidia bacterium | reverse complement strand
GGAGTCTTTATATGAGCATGTCCCTGAAGGCGACTGTTGATTTTACGGTAAGTTGCAAGTTCGTTTTCAGGGAAATAACCTGATAGTGCTAATGCTGCGTATAGTACTGGACAAGCATGTGATTTGCTGAGAATGAATCTGTCTCTATCTGCCCAAGATGGATTGGTTGAATCGTGTCTAAGAATGTCAAAATATAGCGATGTTATGATTTCCACTGCAGATATAGAACCACCTGGAAGCCCGCTCGCAGCTTCTGCAGTCATCGTCAATATGTGTTTTCTTATTTGCTTGGCGATTTCTTGTAATTCATCTATGGTTTTCATGATTTCATCTATGGCTTCCAAGTTATTGTTGCTTAACTAAGCAAATCGTTTGCCATGTCCAAATATAAAATTTCCTATTTAAGCTTTAAGAAACTTATCCTAATAAGTGTTATGCCCTGTATAGTCTTAGTATTATAACAACCATGCATTTATACTGCTAGAATCCCCGTAACGTTTTTGGTTTCATATGTGAAGTTTATGTAAATCAAACGTTGAGTGAAGTGTTAATTTATAGGAATGAATAGCTTGTATTTCTTATTTTGTTTGCCTTGACACTATTTGTAACCATCTATAGTATGACATTAGGGAATATTAAAAAGGAATGCAATAATTGAGTTAATCACAAGACATAATCTTAAGTAGAGGTGAATCGTGTGGATACTATGACAATCGCGATCGTCGCCATTATTGGTATCTTTTTAGGTGTTGTCAGTGGTTATTTTGGCTTAAGGTTCATATCTGGCAAAAGGTTTGCTAGTGCAAAAATTGATGCTTCTAAGATTATTGAAGAATCAGAAGATAAGAAAAGGCTGATTCTTTTAGAGGCGAAGGAAGATGCACTCCGTATTAAGTCTGCTGGAGAGGATGAACTTAGAGAGAGACGTTCAGAGATTCAAGGGATTCAGAAACGCATCTCAAATAGAGAAGAGAATGTAGAACGTCGTGCTAATAATTTAGAACGTAGAGAAAAAAATCTTGGCAACAAAGAAAAAGTTGCTGAACAGGTTCGTGTTGAGTTGGATGCTTCTAAAGCGGAAATGCAACAGCAATTGGAATCTGTTAAACAAGAGTCTATTAAGCACCTAGAAACTATTTCTAGTTTATCGATTAATGATGCCAAAGAACAACTGATGCGTGTAGCTGAAGAAGACATTCAATCTGAAGTAATGCGACGTTATCATGAAGAAGAAGAAATAGCGAAACAAGACGCGAATGAGAAAGCTCAACGTATCTTATCAGTTACAATACAACGTATGGCTGCTGAAGTAGTAGCGGATGTTACTGTTACATCTGTACCTCTTCCAAGCGACGATATGAAAGGTAGGTTGATTGGACGTGAAGGACGCAATATACGAGCTATAGAAAAAGCTACGGGTGTTGATTTGATCATAGACGATACGCCAGAAGCAGTGACTTTGTCATGTTTTGATCCAGTTAGACGAGAAGTGGCCCGTATTGCTGTGGGCAATCTCGTAGTCGATGGTAGAATACATCCCGCTCGGATCGAGGATATGGTTTTGAAGGCGAGCAAGGAAGTTGATAAATCCATCCTTAAGAGTGGTGAGGAAGCGGTGCTAGATACGGAAGTACGTGGGCTGCATCCAGAGATTATTAAATTACTTGGACGTCTTAAATACAGGTACAGTTATGGTGAAAATGTTCTTCAACATAGCTTGGAAGTGGCGCATATTGCTGGCATGTTGGCTGCGGAAGTAGGCGCCGATGTTTCAATATCTAAATCTGGAGGCTTGTTGCATGATATAGGCAAAGCTCTAAGTCACGAAGTTGAAGGGCCACATGCTGAGATAGGAGCGGATGTAGCCGATAAGTACAATGTGTCTTCAGAGGTTAGCACTTGTATTGGGGAACACCACAATGATGATATGAGTTCTACAGAAGCTTTTATTGTGGCTGCGGCTGATGCTATTAGTGCAGCCAGGCCTGGTGCACGTCGTGATACTGTAGAGAATTATATTAAACGTTTGCGAGCTTTGGAAGAAGTTGGAAATACATTTGATGGTGTAGAGAAATGTTTCGCTATTCAGGCTGGACGAGAAGTACGCATCATGGTGGAGCCAGAAGCTATAGATGATGTAGCAGCTTCTAAAATGGCTAGAGACATAGTTAAGAAGATTGAAGCCACATTAGTGTATCCAGGGCAGATCAAAGTTATAGTGATACGAGAGAGTAGAGTTATTGAATTTGCTCGATGATGTTAACTTTGGAGATGTAGATTTCCTTAAGTGATCTGTGTCACATAATTTATGATTGCGATTTGTTGTGTTCGATGTTGTCTTCTTGGTTAACAATACATGCGACAGGGTTAGATTTCTTGAAATGACAGTATGATGTTGTTTTGTAGTACTTTATTAATATCTTTATTAATATAAGGATGGGCGTTGCGTATATTGATGATTGGAGATGTGGTTGGTAGGCCTGGTAGAGAGGCCATTAACGCTATTGTTCCAAAATTGCGTGACGAATTACGATTGGATCTGGTTATAGCTAATGGTGAAAATGCTGCAGGTGGGTTTGGTATAACATCAGATATAGCCGACGAATTATTTTGCAGTGGCATAGATGTCATAACATCAGGAAATCATATATGGGATCAACGTGAAATAATCGAACATCTTGATTCTGAAATACCCTTGCTGAGACCTTTGAATTATCCTCCTGATACTCCTGGGAGAGGGTATGTTCATATTAAAGACGTATTAGTTATTAATTTAATCGGACGCTTGTTTGTTGGAACCTTTGATTGTCCATTCAGGACTGTTGATAAATTACTCCGAAATTTCTCTGATCGTCCTAAAGTTATAGTAGTAGATTTACATGCTGAGGCTACTTCTGAAAAAGAATCTATGGGATGGTATTTGGATGGCATAGTGAGTGTTGTGGCTGGTACACATACACATGTACCTACTGCTGATACTCGTATACTCCCTAATGGCACTGCTTATGTAAGTGATTTGGGTATGGTTGGTCCTCTTAATTCTGTTATAGGTAGCGAAGTTGAAGATGCTTTAGCCAGATTTGTAAGCCAAATGCCTCAACGTTTGCGTATACCTAGTAAGGGGCCGTTACGATTTAATAGTGTTCTAATAGATGTTGATGAAATGTCTGGTGAAGCAATTGATATAGTAAGGATAGACAAGGAGTTGTCAAATGATGTCAGAAGTTGACCTTCACCTTCATACAAACTATTCTGATGGACGTCTTACGCCTACTCAGATTGTGGATTTATGTGCAAATAACGGCTTACGTGTCATATCTATTACTGATCATGATTCAACTGAGGGTATTCCAGAAGCCATTAAAGCTACTAGTAAGTATACTCAACTGACACTTATACCGGGCATTGAACTTAGTACAGATGTGCCGAGTTCAGAAATTCATATATTAGGTTATTACGTGAATTATCAAAATGCTGAATTTCAAACTATACTGCAAGAATTTCGAGGAGGACGAGAAAAAAGAGTCCGCGAAATGGTTGATAAATTAAATGACTTGGGGATACTGATTTCTTGGGATAGAGTTAAGGAATTGTCTGATGGAGGTGCTTTAGGTCGCCCTCATATTGCTCAAGCGATGGTTGAGGCGGGTTATATTGAGTATCCACGGGATGCGTTTGATAAATACATAGGTAGAAATGGGCCCGCATACGCTGAACGTTCAAAGATGACTCCTGTTGATGCAATCAGACTCCTCGTTGATAATGGAGCTTTACCAGTATTGGCACACCCTACCTATACGATTCCTACGTTCGATAAGGATAATATTAACTATTTAAAAGAAACTTTGTGGAATTTAAAAATGGAAGGCCTTGTAGGTATGGAGGTTTATTATGGTGATTACACGATTGATCAGGTGAAGTGCTTGAGGAGTATTGCTGACGAGATTGGCCTAATTCCTTGTGGTGGGAGTGATTATCACGCTTCAGGTAACCCAGGAGAACCTACTCCTGGATCTGCAGGACCGTCAATGGATTTTTTGTACAAATTAAAAAGGCTCAAGTTTGATTCAAAAGAAAGATCTAATGACATGGATATATCATAATGTGGTATTCAGTGATTTTGGTTATTGGTACTTATTTGTGGGCGGCTATACCAACTGCTTATTTAGTTAGTAGGCATATTAAAGGAATTGATATTCGTGACTATGGCTCCGGCAATGTAGGTGCTGCTAATGT
>CAZSCD010000131.1:0-3555 GCA_964605345.1 uncultured Dehalococcoidia bacterium | reverse complement strand
GAGGACTGATTGTTGGGCATCAAGTAGCAATACTGTCTGAAGGCAAGGTCACATACCATAATTCTATTAACAAAACAGACATATCAGAAATCAAAGACACTTACTTAAAACACACTAAGCAATCACTATGAAAAGTTTCTGTAAACCAATACTAATTATTCTGTGGAAAGATCTTCTAATAGAATTCAGAACTAAAGACATATCAACATCGGTGTTAGTATTTGCTCTACTCGTCGTAGTCTTATTTAATTTCGCCATAACTCCAACGCCACAGATATTGGCAACGGTGATTCCAGGTATGTTATGGATAGCAATTACCTTTGGCGGTGTGTTGGGATTATCACGTATCGTTTCAGCTGAAATGGCTCATGATAATATTCATGGCCTTATGTTAATTCCGGTGGATCGTGACATTATATTTTTCGGCAAAATGTTAAGTATATTTATATTCATGCTAATAGTAGAATTGATTATATTTCCCGTAAACTCAATACTCTTCAACTTACCCATCGTAACTATAGAACTTATCCCTGTAGCAATTCTAACAACCTTGGGTATTGCAACTGTTGGGACTCTAATGTCCTCAATGGCTGCACACACACGTTCTAGAGAGATGATGTTGCCGTTACTCTTCCTGCCAGTGATTGCACCTTTATTAATCGGTGCAGTAGAAGCATCAAGCCTAGCAATGAGTATCGGTGCAGGACACGTATCGAGTCCGTGGATCCCATTTTTAGGTATTTTTGATGCAATATTTTTGGTTATTTGCCCGATAGCGTTCAATATTATTATTCATGATTAAATTTTTTAGTTCTAAAGGCTTAATTTATAGCCACCAATCAATTGACACTACTATCTCAAAACTGTTAATATTTCGTTCGCTGAATCGTAGAATGTCGTATAGTTGCACAAGCCGCTCATCTGGAGTTAGAGACAAATAAGATGCCATGCCTTTCTTATGTTTGCCTACAGTTCCTATTGGCGGTTTTTTTGTGTCATTCTTGTTCTGCGAACCCTAGCTGTCCGTACGATTACAAATTAACTACCGACACTAAAATCATATCTAATTAATTAACTTGGAGGATTAAACTGGAAAAACAAGATTTTGTGATTAGATTTGCAGGAGAAGGAGGACAGGGATTCCTAACTGCTGCACTAGGTTTTGCCGCAGCTCAAAATCATGTGGGATACCACACCCAAACTTTTGCAACTTTCCCATCACAAATTACTGGTGGTCCGACTTGGATGCAAGCACGAATATCAACTTCACAAGTCATGAGCAGAGGAGATGGACTGGATGTTCTTGTGGTATTTAACGAAGAAGCATATCAAGAACACAAAAACGAAGTGAATGACGACGGATTAATCCTATATGACTCTGAACAGCTTGAGCTATCCAACGTTGACAAAACCCTAGGTATCCCCTTTGAGAAACTAGCTAAAACCACTGGAAACTCAAGAGCCGCAAATATGGTGGTCATGGGAACTTTGGCCGGACTTGTAGATATGCCGCAATCTATCCTAGAAGACTTGGTGAGGAGAAGATTTACACGTGGCCGTCCAGAAGACGAAAATATTATATCTGCTAACATAGAAGCTTTATCTTTAGGGCGAGCTGAAGCATTAAAAAGTAGCCACAACCTATCAGCAATTGCGGCTCCAACAAAACCAGATTATGAACAACTACTATTGAACGGTAATGAAGCAATATCTCTAGGGGCGATAGCATCTGGAATAGATTTTTATGCAGGTTATCCAATTTCTCCTGCAACAACTATTCTATTGTGGATGGAAAAAAACTTGGTTGGCAAAGGCAAATTCGCCTATCAAGTTAGTTCGGAAATTGAGGCTATTACTTCTATAACAGGAGCTGGATACGCCGGATCTAAAGCGATGACTGCTACCGCGGGTCCAGGATTCTCTCTTATGAGCGAAGGATTGGGATTAGCATGGATGGCAGAAATCCCCATAGTCGTAGTAGACGTCCAGCGCGGAGGACCTGCAACCGGACTTCCTACCAAAACTGAACAATCTGATTTTCTTTCAGCACTCAACCCTGCCCATGGCGACATTAGGTTACCAGTTATAGCACCAGGTACTGTTGAAGAATGTTTCTATGCAACTATATCAGCATTTAATTGGGCGGAGAGATACCAAGGGCCTGTCATCATTCTTAGCGAACATTCTCTATCAGAAAGCCAGCAAAACATCCGTAAACCAGATCCTAATAAAATTACTGTAGAAAACAGACAAACTTACAAGGGAAGCAATGTATACCATAGGTACGATGGGCCGAAATTATCAGCCATGCCAATTCCAGGAAATCCCGGTAGCTACGTAGCTAACGCAAGCGAACACGATGGAATGGGAGACACAACTCATCTTCCAATCCGTCACATCCAAATGACTGAACGCAGATTCAGCAAGCTACGATTACTGGAAGACGGATCATTCGAATCCCAAAACCCCGATTCGTCAATTGCAATAATGCCTTGGGGGGCTTCTAAGGGACCAGCTTTAGAAGCATATGAACAGATCGCAAAGAAATTCGATAATGTTGCTTGGTATTTCACAATGTATTTACATCCATTACCACCAGCACTTCTAGAACAGTTGCAAGCCAAGAAACTCGTTTTGGTTCCAGAATTAAATTACCTGGGACAGTTTTCATCCTTTCTTAGATCACAAGAAATACAAGCAGAATCTATAACTCAATATACCGGTCTACCATTCAAAGTGAATGATCTTGTCAAACGAATATCTGACCGAATCCAGAAATTTGGTGAGGGACAATAGAAACATTATGACACAAAAAAACCCTGAATATGATTTTAAATGGTGCCCAGGATGTGGAGATTTTGGAGTTCGTCGTGCTTTAGAAGCAGCCCTAGAAACCCGTGTGATTGACACTGAAACTCCGGTTGAATCCAATGTGGTAGTGGCTGGTATTGGGTGTTCTGGAAACATGGTTCATCTATTAGAAGGATCCCAACCTTACGGAATACACGGCCTCCACGGCAGAACTCTCCCCATTGCAATGGGAATAAAAATGGGTAACCCAGATCTTAATGTGATAATCGTAGCAGGTGATGGAGATTTTCTAAGCATTGGCATGGAACACATTGCCCCTCAAGCTCAACGAAACCTAAATATATGTGCCATTGTGATGGATAACGCCGTGTATGGACTAACCAAAGGACAAAGCTCACCTACAAGCGAAGAAGGAATGGTAACTAGCTCTACCCCTTACGGCAAAGCAGAAGAAGGACTAAATGCACTGAAAATGTATCTGACTTTTGGAGTTTCTTATGTCGCATCTGGGCTATCTTCTAAAGTTAAGCCACTCAGCCAAATGATCCGCTCTGGCATGGATCATCCTGGATTTGCTGTTGTTCACGTTCAGTCGCCTTGTACCGTATATAACAACACGTATGAAGAATTGAAGGGTAATTTGAAAAAGGGTATTGAACCAACGGCATGGGATATTTCCGACGATCATGACCCTTCGAATATAGAATCAGCCTTCCAGATCGCCAATTCTACAGGTGTACCGAT
>CAZSCD010000130.1:0-9925 GCA_964605345.1 uncultured Dehalococcoidia bacterium | reverse complement strand
AACTTTATAGGCATCGACGCACTGATTCCTACTGCACTGCCTTCGGAAACACTTGGGCACGGACTATCAAGAATATTCAACATCGCTGCCATAATAATATGGGCTCCATTTGCTGAAGAATTGTTCTTTAGAGGGTTTTTTCTAGTATCATTAATACCTTTACTGGGACCATTAAGGGCGTCTATAGTTAGTGCTGCAATATTTGCAATTGTTCACCTAAGTTTAGCCACTATGTTACCTATACTCATAACGGGTCTGATTTTCTCATGGTTATATCTGAAGACTCGATCTATATGGCACCCAATTGCCGCCCATGCAACTCAAAACTTAATAGCTGTTTCAGTGATTTTATAAAAGACCTGTTTATTTAATACCGAATAGAAGTATTTAGAGCAATATGATGACAAACCGTATCGACATTAAGTTCAAGCAACTAAAAGAAACAAAACAAACGGCGTTAATATCTTTCCTGACATCTGGATTCCCAGACATCAAAACTTCTCAAGAACTAGCACAAGCCATTCTAGAGTCAGGTAGCGACATGTTAGAACTGGGAATTCCTTTCAGCGACCCTCTTGCTGATGGTCGAACAATACAGAAAACTAGCTTTCACGCCCTTGGTCAAGGTGTTAATATCACCTCTTCTCTGGGTATTTTGAAGGGCCTCAGGGAAAAAGGAGTTACCTCGCCTATAATATTCATGGGTTACTATAACCCGTTTCTGAGATATGGCACAAAGAAATTCATTCAAGATGCCTCATCGGCAGGGCTTGATGGAATTATTGTTCCAGATTTACCTCCTGAGGAAGCAAGTCAATTTCAACAAGCTTGCAACAAAAAAAATATATACCTTATACCTCTCCTAGCACCGACGAGTACTGATCAACGAATCGCCAACGCTTGTAAACAAGCTAATGGTTTTATATATTGCGTAAGCCTAACAGGCGTAACAGGAGCCAGGAAACAACTGCCTGTTGGATTAGAGAAGTTCGTTGCCAGAATCCGTCAACACACTAATCTTCCTATTGTGGTAGGCTTTGGTGTGTCAAATTCCGAACATGTAGACACAATTAGTCAATTTGCAGATGGCATAATATTTGCAAGCGCACTATTGGACATCATTGATAAGGCACCAAGAGATCAAATGCTACAAGAAGCAACGAATTTTGTTTCAACTTTAAGGGCATTTGCTAAGAAGAGGAGTTGATATGGTATCTCTCAAGGGAATACGAGGGGCCACTACTTGTGATCACAACACAAAGGATTCCATATTAGAAGCTACTTCGGAATTGTTGGAAGAACTCATAGAAAACAACAATCTCAGAGCTGATGACGTAGCCGCTGCAATTTTTACCACAACCCAAGATTTGACGGCAGAATTTCCATCCGTTGCCGCACGTATAATGGGATGGGATCAGGTTGCCCTAATGTGTAGCCATGAAATGGCAGTCCCCGATGCTCAAATGAAATGCATCCGCATCCTCATTCTATTAAATACGAACAAGGCTTCCTCAGAGATAACAAACATTTACTTGAGGGGCGCCAAGTCTCTTAGGGCTAGAGGAGCAGATAAGGCATGACCATACATCACACATATTCATTTCAACAATTAACTTAATCGTTTTAACACTTAGAATCCAGTTTTTTTATTAATAAAATGACTATAAAATTAGATTTACCCACGAACAATTAACATATTCGATACCAAAATAATAACGGGAGGCACAAACGTTGATAGTTATAATGAAACCTAGCTGTTCTCAGCCTGAAATAGATGCAGTACAGCAGCATTTGAACGAAAGAAGCCTTAAAAGTCAACTCAATCAAGGCGTCGAACGAACTATAATAGGCGTAGTAGGAACAGTTTATCCTGAACTCCAAAATGAACTTGAATTAATTCCAGGTGTTAGCGAAGTGATGCGGGTTTCTAAGCCCTACAAACTAGTTGGTCGAGATTTCAAGCCTCAAGACACTGTCATTAGAATAGGTGCCGGGTCTGTAAAAATAGGAGGTGGGAACTTCGCTGTATTTGCTGGCCCTTGTGCAGTAGAAAGCGAAGAACAAGTCCTGTCTACTGCACAAGCCGTGAAAATGGCTGGAGCTCAGATTTTACGTGGAGGTGCATTCAAGCCCCGCACATCACCCTATAGTTTTCGTGGAATGGGAGAAGATGGCCTAAAAATCCTTTCAACAGCAAGTCAAGAAACCGGCCTGCCTATCATTACTGAGGTTATGTCACCGAGAGATGTAGACCTAGTAAGTAGATATTCGGATGTACTACAGATAGGCGCTCGCAACATGCAAAATTATTCGCTGCTGGACGAGGTTGGGCAAACAGAAAAACCTGTAATGGTCAAACGTAGCTTTTCAGGCACCTACGAAGATTGGCTATTATCTGCGGAATATGTGATGGCTGGAGGCAACAAGCAGGTAATCCTATGCGAAAGAGGAGTTAGAACATTTGAAACTTTTACGCGTAACACAATGGATATAACCGCTATCCCAGTAATCCATAAACTCAGTCACCTACCTATAGTAGCTGATCCTAGCCACGGCACAGGAAAGTGGTACCTTGTATCTCCTATAGCAGCAGCTTCAGTAGCTGCTGGAGCCGACGGTCTGATCATAGAAGTACATCCAAATCCAGACACAGCAAAATCAGATGGTGCACAATCACTTACTCCTGAAAATTTCGCGTCTCTTATGAAACAAGTAACATCTATCAGGAATTCGATAAGAAAAGACCCTGTAGAATGAACCAGTCTTGAAACCCAAATATGTTCGTCTTAAAAAATGAAGATAGATTTAGAGCTAACGAACTCTGGCATACGACGTAACTCAATCATTACTGTTGGAGTATTTGATGGATTCCATATAGGACACCATCAAATCATAAACCATTTATTAAGTAGAGCAAGCAAAACCGGCTTGCTTGCAGGAGTAGTTACCTTTCGCGAACATCCTTATTCGGTTCTAAATCCTGATTTTGCCCCACTATACATTACTAGCCTCGAGGAACGCATCCATCTTATAAAAGAAATGGGTGTTGACATAATAATTCCTGTCACGTTTAACATTGAATTATCCAGATTATCAGCACAGGATTTCGTCCTATGTCTTAAAAAACATTTACTAATGAGCGAATTGGTGATTGGGCCAAACTCGACATTAGGATCCAACAGAGAAGGAAACTTTGAAGTACTTCAATCAATGGGAAATTCTTCGCATTTCACTGTTAGCACCACTCCCTTGATTAACAACAATCATCAACCTATAAGTAGCACTCAAATTCGAAAAGCCTTGTTACAAGGTGACATGAATTACACAACCAAAATGCTGGGACGAAATTTTAGCATCACGGGTAAAGTAATCAGAGGAGATGGAAGAGGGAAGCTCCTGGGATTCCCAACAGCTAACGTAGCACTACAACCTAAGATCATTACTCCAGCCGATGGAATTTATGCAACTTTAGTATTTATAGACCAAAATTGTTTTATGGCAGCCACAAGCATAGGTACACGCCCAACATTTAATGGAGAGCATCGCACAATAGAAGCACATATTATAGATCGGGAATTTGATTTATATGACAAAGAAATACGACTGGAATTCGTCCAACGATTGAGAGACGAAGTAAAATACACAAGTATTGAAACACTTCAAAGCCAAATGTATAAAGACGTAGAAAAAACCAAAAAGATTTTACAATTAGGTTAAAAAGTTCGTGACAGATGTGTATAATCGAGCAATACATCATCGATGAAGTTATAAAAACCCACTATTGATTTTTTGTTGAGATACGTACATGACAGTCGATAGCAAAGCAATCGACCACTTATTGAATAGAGGAACTGCCGAGATAATTGTGAGATCGGAGTTTACTCGCCTTATTAACTCTTCCACTCCACTACGACTAAAAATGGGGTTTGATCCCAGCGCACCTGACATACATGTAGGCCATGCGGTTGGCTTGAGAAAACTAAGGCAACTTCAGGAACTTGGGCATAAAGTTGTCCTTATAGTTGGAGACTGGACAGCCCAAATTGGGGATCCAAGTGGTAAATCTCAGACTAGGCCTATGTTAACGTCTGAAGAAGTATCTCAAAACGCAGAAACATACCTGACTCAATTTTTTAAAATTGTTGACCGCCAAAGAACTGAAGTTCGCTGGCAAAGCGAATGGTTTGGATCTTTCTCGCTCACAGATGTCATTAACATAACTAGCAGGTTCACCGTTGCACAATTGATAGCTAGAGAAGACTTCACCACTCGCTTCAAAGCTAACCACCCCATTGCAATGACTGAATTGCTCTACCCACTTCTTCAAGCATATGATTCAGTTGCCATTGAATCAGACGTAGAATTTGGAGGAACCGACCAGAAATTCAACCTCTTAATTGGTAGGGATTTGCAAGAGATGACAGGACAGAGACCGCAACAAATTTTTTTAGTTCCTTTGCTCCCTGGCACTGATGGCAAGCAAAAAATGAGCAAAAGCCTAGGAAATCATATTGGAGTAACCGAATCACCAAACGATATCTATGGGAAAACCATGTCTCTTCCTGACTTCATCAGTGAAGACATTGATCAGTCGACTAAACCAAACTCAGATTTTCATAAGTCCCTAATTTTATTGTACATGGAAACGCTAACCGACATCCCTGACAAGGAACTTGTCGAAATGAAAACATCTCTCGAGACAAACACTGTTAACCCAATGGAACTAAAAAAACTTTTAGCTAAAGAACTGGTACAAACATATCATGGCACTACAGCAGCTCGTAATGCTGAACAACATTTTGAACATACTATACAAAGAAGAAAAATCCCTAAAGAAATAGATACATATTCTCTGTCTTCGAGCTTGGACACAAACTCAAAGCGATTAAGTCACGTATTGGTCGAATCAGGTCTTGCAGAAAGTGCTAGCCAGGCAAGAAGACTAATTAATCAAGGCGCCATAACAATCGACGAGAAAATAACGAAAAACAACCTACCCGCAGATGTTATAGATGATGGTAGTATTATAAAAATCGGTAAAAGACGATTTTTAAAAATAGAAAGAGATCAAAAAGAATAAAGAGAGTTGAAATCTATGTCTAACACATTTTTTGATTTTGTGAAAACGTTAAAGGGTCAATCCAATGTCACACTGATGAACATGAATGACTTAGCGGCTAATAGTAATCATACGAACAGGGAGACCGTTCATGGAGGTAAAGCCTTTTTTTCTAACATACGAAACAGAAGCGGTAAAGAATCGTTGGTGGTAGGAAACGAACATGTGCAACAAAAAAATCTTTCCCCATACCAAAAATCTATGCTCTCTAAATTGGACACAACTCTAAATACTCTAAGAAAGTATCTGGAAAAAGCTCCTTTAATCTGTACAGAACGAACTATTGGATCAAATAGCACATTTAATCCTAAATGCACCTTGTTCCTATCTACACAGCGACGTGACAATATTAGACAGGCGTTTCTTTGGGCTAACACCCTAAGAAGATGTGAACCCACGGATGTTGGTCCTGAGATTAAGCTAATTTGTATACCAGAGTGGCCAGAACAAGACAGGCAAATATTGCTTTTCCCAGAACATAAACTAACTGTAGTACTAGGCTCAGATTATGTTGGTGAGGTGAAAATGGGTTTTCTCCGCATGGCCATGTGGTGTGCAAAACAGGAAGGAATGCTTAGTCTACATGCCGGCTCCAAGGTTATTAAAGCACGTGACATAGACGGAGAAATCAAGACATATGGCATGCTTCTATTTGGGTTGTCTGGCACAGGCAAAACTACTCATTCTTGCCACGACCATGGCCTCAACGGGACCGGAGAGGGCATGGAAATTTTACAAGATGACATCGTGTTTCTCCAAAAAGATGGGGCAGCCCTGGGCACTGAACAAGGATTCTACTTGAAAACTGAAGGCGTGACTTCAGAAAAACAGCCCATAATCTACAAAAGTCTTGCAAGTCCAGGTGCACTATTTGAGAATGTCATGGTGGATCATCAAGGTAATATGGAATTGGATAACTTGTCCTTAGGAAGCAATGGCAGGGCTATAATCTCTCGAGATTCCCTTTCTCCCTACACCCTAGATCGGATAAACATGCCATCGATTGACCAACTTGACGGATTAATTATATGTTTCGTAACACGCCGTATGACTGTACTTCCAATAGTGTCTAAACTAAACATCGAACAATCTGCAGCAACTTTCATGTTAGGGGAAAGTATCGAAACAAGTGCAGGCGATCCTAAGCGAGCAGGACAATCCGTCCGTGTGGTAGGAACCAATCCGTTTCTGATAGGAAATCCATCTGATGAAGGGAATTGGTTTTACGATTTCCTTCAACATCATCAATCCAAGATTCAATGCTATCTCCTAAACACTGGAGGAGTAGGGGAAATAAGAAGTCAGTCTCTTGAAGGTAATCCAGAAGTTTCCCAACCGTCTTTGCGAATCGCTATACCAGAGATGGCTTCCATACTTCGCGGCATAGCCCGCGGCACCGTTGAGTGGGAAATTGATTCAGAATTTAACACTGAAATACCTGTGCGTGTTCCTAATGTTGACATGTCCAAATTTGACCCGGGTAAATTTTACACCAAACAATCGCTTGCAGGCCATGTAAAGGACCTAAAACTTGAACGAAAAGAATGGCTAAATAAATTCCCCGAGTTAAACAAAAACATATCTACGTCCTTATCATAGCGTGTCTCGAAAACTGCATAAATATACTGCTAAGTATCACACACACCCAGAGGTTAACAATGAATCTTCGCACACCTGGTCCTATACCAGTACCTGAGGATATTTTAAACACTTTGACGAAGCCACTCATTGATCACCGGGGGCCAGAATTCAAAGAACTTTTGTATCGGGTTACAGCACAATTAAAACTTGTATTTGATACAGAAAATGATGTTTATATTCTGACTGCGTCTGGAACTGGAGCAATGGAGGCAGCAATAGTCAATACGCTTTCCCCAGGAGATCAAGTAGTCTGTGTAACTATAGGAGCTTTCGGAGATAGATTTGGTCAGATAGCAGAATTGTTTGGCGCCGAGTTGATTAAGATGAGTTTTCAACTTGGTACCGCTGCGGACCCATCCAAAATCCGCGATGTTCTTAGAAACAACCCTAGAGTTAAAGCGGTATTAATAACACATAACGAAACGTCTACAGGTGTGACAAATGACCTAGAATCTATTGCATCCGTAGTAAAAAAGGAGTTTGACAAGCTATTGCTTGTAGACGGCATTAGTAGCACTGGTTCTTTGCCATTACACACTGACCAATGGGGATGTGATGTTGTTGTTGCTGCATCTCAAAAAGGATGGATGCTACCGCCCGGGTTGTCATTCATCAGTTTTAGTGATAGGGCATGGGAAGAACATTATAAAGCACGAATGCCGAAACTATATTTTGACCTATCTGCCTACAAGCATTATTATGAAATAGGACAACCTCCGTACACACCATCTATTTCTACTTTCTTTGCCCTTGATTTAGCTCTTAAAAAAATGCTGACAGAGGGAATGGTTAATGTATTTAATCGTCACGCTCAGATTGGACAAATGACGCGAGACGGTATTAAACAAATGGGACTATCTATCTTTCCCCATGAACTAATCGCTTCAAATACCGTAACAGCAGTCAAGGTGCCAGAAAAGATACAGTCCCAACATTTAATACGACAACTACGAGAACAACACGACGTTGTTGTTGCTGGTGGACAACAATCGTTAAGTGGAAAGATTTTCCGCATAGGACATATGGGTCAGTGCTCTCAATTAGAAATCCAGGACGTTATTGATTCATTAGGTATAGTACTAAGTGAGATGAACTTCAATCCTATCGCTGGAAAATAGTGTATGTGGAAATGCTTGAGTTATATCAGAGGATTTTGGAACAGATCAAAAGTGTAGTTGGCTTATCACTATTACAAAAGAGTGGGGGCCGCATCAGCAGCCTTCTTATGTTTAGCAGTCAATAATTTGTTTAGGTCATCCCCTTCGACGGTCTCATTATCGATTAAGTATTTGGCTATACTTGTTAAATTAGCTCTATGAGCAGACACTAGTTTCTTGGCTTTACTATATGCACCATCGATTAATTTACGTACTTCTTCGTCTATAGTTTCGGCCACTGTGTCACTATAGTCTCTTTTCTCTCCAAATTCTTTGCCCAGAAATACTAGTTCGTCACGTTTGCCAAATGTTCGAGGGCCTAATTTTTTACTCATGCCATATCTGGTTACCATGGTTCGGGCTATATTTGTAGCTTGTTCCAAATCATTACTGGCACCGGTGGTCACTTCGTCAAATATCACTTCTTCTGCAGCACGTCCACCCATTGCTGCCGCCAGCATATCATTGAACTGTTTTTTGGTCCACAAATGACGATCTTCTTCAGGTAAATATCTTGTGTGCCCCCCTGAAGATCCTCTGGCCACTATTGTTACTTTATAAGGGCGATCCGCATTAGGCAAATGGTGGGCTACTAAAGCGTGTCCAGCTTCGTGAAAAGCAGTCAGCTCTTTTTCTTTATCGCTTATCACTCTATTCTTTCTCTCTGGGCCTGCCACCACTCTATCTATGGATTCCGCAAATTCCGCTGACGTTATTGTGTCCTTTTTCCTACGTGCAGCTAGAATTGCAGATTCGTTCAACAAATTAGCGATGTCCGCGCCACTAAATCCCACCGTTTGCTTGGCGACTACTTCAAAGTCCACTTCTTTGTTTAGAGGCTTTCCTTTGGCATGTACTTTAAGTATCTCCGTGCGTCCTCTTATGTCTGGTACATCCAAAATCACTCGCCTATCAAACCGTCCAGGCCTTAATAATGCTGGATCTAATATGTCCGGTCGATTTGTTGCTGCCACAACTATAATATTTGTATTAGTACCAAACCCATCCATCTCGACAAGTATCTGATTCAATGTTTGTTCCCGTTCGTCATGGCCTCCGCCCAAACCTGCCCCTCTATGACGACCAACGGCATCTATTTCATCAACAAACACGATACATGGAGCATTTCGCTTGGCTTGATCAAACAAATCTCTAACTCGAGAAGCACCGACCCCAACAAACATCTCAACAAATTCACTGCCACTTATCGAAAAAAAAGGTACTTCTGCTTCACCAGCCACTGCTCTTGCCAGTAAGGTTTTGCCTGTTCCTGGCGGCCCCATTAATAAAACACCTCTTGGAATCCGTGCTCCAAGTGCGAGAAATCGTTCAGGTTCTTTCAAAAACTCAACTACTTCTTTAAGTTCCTCTTTGGCTTCCTCAACCCCTGCAACATCTGAAAAGGTTACACTAGGACCACTATCGTTAAACATTTTTGCTCGACTACGTCCAAAATTAAACGTCTGATTGGTGCTACCCTGTGCTTGTTTCATCATAAACAACAAAATTGCCCCGAAGAATATTAATGGGAGAAAGTTGACAAGTATTCCAAATATATTACTCAGTCCACTTGCCCCTTGAACTGTAACCTTTACATCATCACTCAACGGGTCTATGCCAGCAGCATTCAAGCTATCAATCACACTGGCTCCTGTTTCTTTGCGAGACACAAATTCCTCACCACTCATGGTGGTCACAAACAGCTTATCTCCTTTGACCTTTACAGATTCTACTTGTCCACGTCCAGCCAAAGAAATCACTTGGCTAACAGGCATCTCTTGAGGGCCCCCCAAAGACCCTGACAAGAGCGTAAATACAATCGCTATTCCACCTACCAGCAGTAGTAGGTATACCAAATTATTCCGAGGCTTAGAATTCATGTTAACTCTCTAATGTATAAAACTCGGCCAAAACACAAAACGTGATACATTCATATTACATTAGGACAAGCAATGACGTAAAGGCTCATCTGACAAATATGAGTTTGTTCAGCACGAACAGCCATACA
>CAZSCD010000129.1:0-3660 GCA_964605345.1 uncultured Dehalococcoidia bacterium | reverse complement strand
GTATTCTAGGTATCAAACAAGTAGCTGATTATCTGAACATTAAAGAACAGACAGTTTACAGGTTGGTACAGACAGGAAAAATCCCAGCAGTTAAATTTGGAGGATCTTGGAAAGTTAAACAGGATCATTTAGAAAAGATGTTTGACCAAATCCTGGAAGAAAAAATGAAACAGTTTGGGTAAAGTTAATAAATCAAGAAAAGCCTCGATAAAATCGAGGCTTTTTTATTAATAAATTTTTATCAATTCTGTTTAAATATTATTAAATACTATTGGTAAATTTAAAAGCAATTAAAATCTAATAAATTAAAAAAATATTAAGTGAATTTAAATGATAATTACAAGTACAGATTTTATACCAAATAGAAATATTACAGAAATACTTGGTATAGCAAGAGGGAGTACCGTTAGAGCAAGAAATATTGGTAGAGATATATTTGCTGGATTAAAAAATATTATTGGTGGAGAAATAGAAGAATATACAGCTCTTCAAGCTCAATCTCGCGAACAGGCTTTAGAAAGAATGATTAAAGATGCCGAAAAGCTTAATGCTGATGCAGTAATAAACCTAAAGTTTTCAACATCATTAATAATGCAAGGTGCTTCTGAAATATTAGCATATGGGACTGCTGTAAAACTTGATTAAATGAAATTTTTCTTTGATTTTATTTATAGTTGGGCAATATTAGGTATTGTTTTAATAATTTTAGCATATCTTATTTCAAGAAGAATAAATATTAAAAAAACAGAAACTTTTGAAAATAGAAATAATTAGATCCATTGGAGATATTATAAAAATAAGAACTATCACAGGTGTAATACTTGAAATATAAATCAATTAATGTTTTAGGAACAGAACTTAAAGAATGTTCATGTAATCCAATGACAGGTTTTTTTAGAGATGGATATTGTAATACTTCCAAGCAAGACTTTGGAATGCATACTGTTTGTATAATCGCTACTGAGGAATTCTTAAAATTCAGCAAATCAGCAGGTAATGATTTATCAACTGATAATCCAATATTTAATTTTAAAGGACTTATACCCGGTGATAGATGGTGTTTGAGTGCATTAAGATGGAAAGAAGCAGACGAAGCAGGCTGTGCACCTCCAGTATTGTTAGAATCAACTCATCAGGAAACACTGAAAGTTATTGATATTTACCAATTACAAAAATATGGAATAAACTAAAATGAACTTTTTTAAACCAATAAGTAAATGGACATGGTGAACAGAATATAAGTATATAGCCGTGTTTGCTATACTAATTTTACTTTATTTATTAAATAACTAAAAATACCTTAAGATATAAAGTTATATAAAAATAATGCCCCGAATTAATGGGGCATTACAAAAATACAGCCGAAACAATATCTTTTTCATTATGTTCCTCCCTATCCTGACAAATATTAATAATATAATAAATTTTATTTTTTGATTTGGCTCACAATCTTTGTTTAATATATTTTTTTACTATTTTCAATCTTCAAATATTGATTTAGATAAACCATAATTAATTTTTTAATTTTTATATTTTACTAAAATATTACCTTCTACTAATTTTTCTTCTTCTTTAGGTCCTTCATCTTTTATAACTTTATTTATATCCTTTTTCAACCAATTGGAAAAATTTTTATTTTTTAAAAAATATTTAATTTCTGTTTCTACAGGCATAAAATAATCATTTTCTACAAAATCATATTTATTATATATCTCAAAAAGTTTTAGTGTATCAATTTTAGTTATTACAGATTTAATTACCCATTGAGATGTATCAATTAAAACTTCAACTTTAGGTTTAAAAGTTAACTTTGAATATTCATTATGTATTTCTATTTTTAAACTATCTATAATAATTGATCCTGAAATAATCAAATCATTTTGATTTTTTATATCTTCAATATATTTAATAGACATATTTGATAAATTATCAAAGTTATCTAATGGTGATGTAAACATACCTGTTTTTGGCAGCATACCAAATCCTTTACTTTTTATTTTAATAAGATCAGGTTGCATAAAATATACTTTATATTTTTTTTTGGGCATTCTAAATGCTGGTACACTCATTGAAATCAACATATCTACTTCGTAATCGTTAACCAAATTATACTGAGCATTTGTTTTGTTTATAACTCTATTAATGAATGTTTGCTCATTTGTATAGAGTAGATCAATTATGAATATTAATAGTAAAAAATATTTTTTCAATCTAATATATCCTTTTTATTAAAAAAATAAAACGATAAGCAAATAAATAATGTACACCATAAAAAATTAATAATAATGCAATTAATAAATTTATCATACTCTATAGGATCATAAAATGCAGTTAAAAATAAATCAATATATCCAGTGAATAAATAAGGATTAATCAATTCAAAAATTTCAATAGGAATAAAAGATACAGCAGTACCTATAAAAACAATACTTATTGTTGATATTATTGGAGTAACACTATTTTTAGATAAAGTAGAAAATAAAAAACATAAAGAAGATACCGTTAACATAACAATATTTGAAATTATAAAAGCTAAAAAAAATCGCCATATAATATCTTGTTCATCTAAAAACAACAACCCATTATGGAATACCACTAGATCGCCTTTACCTAATATAATTATACTAAAAAATAGAGTATATGAATAGAAAAAAAACATCATTAAAGTAGTATAAATGAATACAACAGCTAATTTAGAGAATAATATCTTAGATCTATTGACCGGCCTAGTTAAATATAATCTAAATGTGCCCTTTGAATATTCACCTGATACTATTTCTGAAGCAACTATTGTTGATAAAAAAGGCATATGACTAATTAATACAGCAATAATTATATATGATGCAAAATAACCATTAATTAAACTACCAATGAAAATAAATGAATCCTGTAACTGACCATAAATTCTCATTTCAAGACTATTTCCACCATTTTTAATTGCCCAGATAATAAAAGGAATTATTACCAATATAAGAAAAAAACTTAAATACGTTCTTTTTTTATAAAATGTTTTTATAATTTCATTATGAAATAATTTAATCATTAAAAAATTCAATCAAGGATGACTTCTTATAAAACTGGTATACATTTAAATTATTCTGAAAAATGTTTTGCAATATTTTTTGATTAAATTTACCATGATAGGTAAATATTATTTTATTTCCTTTATCAGATAATATTTTAATTTTTTTTTGTTCTAATAATAAAGATAATGCTTGACTGACATTACTTACTTCAATACAATATTTATTACTCCTATCTAATAGTTCATTTAAATTTTGAGTAGGTATATTTTTTCCTTTTTTTAAAACAGTAAAATGAGTACATAAAGTTTCTACTTCATTTAAAATATGTGTACTTATTATTATTGTTTTACCACAATCATATAAATTTTTTATTATTGTGGACATATCTTTAATACCTCTCGGATCTAATCCATTATTTGGTTCATCTAAAATTAAAACTTTAGGATCATGTAATAAAGTTTGAGCTAATCCTAATCGTTGTTTCATACCATAAGAATATGTTTTCACTTTATCTGTGGATCGATGATTTAGATTCACTAATTCTAATATTTTATCAATATTTTTTTTATCTGCATTAGAAATCCGAGATAAAATTTCTAAATTTTGCTTTGCTGACAAGAATTCATAAAAAGAT
>CAZSCD010000128.1:0-9680 GCA_964605345.1 uncultured Dehalococcoidia bacterium | reverse complement strand
ATGTTAATACTTCAGTTCCATTTTCTGTTATAGCTATAGTATCCTCAAAATGAGCTGACAATTGCCCGTCTGCAGTTACAACAGTCCATCCATCTTCTAGTTGGTGAGTTTCCCAACTGCCTAGATTTAACATGGGTTCTATAGCTATAGTCATACCATTACGAAGTAGAGGTCCATTTCCAGAAGATCCATAATTAGGGACTTGAGGTTCTTCGTGAAGAGCACGACCTATACCGTGTCCCACGTATTCGCGTACCACTGAATATCCTAGGTCTTCAGCATATGTTTGTATAGCAGCTGATATGTCTCCTATTCTAGCACCAACTTTTGCTTGGAGTATTCCTAATTGCAGTGCTTTTTTTGTTGACTCTATTAGTAAGTGACTTTCTTCAGAAATATTACCTACTCCAACGGTGAATGCACTGTCTCCATGAAATCCACCTACAATTGCACCCACATCTATGCTAATTATGTCTCCTTCCTTCAATAACCGTTGAGTAGGAATGCCATGAACTATTTCTTCGTTCAGTGATGCACATATAGTTGCTGGAAATGGGACATATCCCCCAGCTTTATATCCTTTGAATGATGGAACAGCCCCTAGTTTACTTATTTCCATCTCCGCGACTCTATCCAATTCAAGAGTAGAAACACCAGGTGCTATGGTTTCAATAACACGTTTTTTTGCTTGAGCAACGACATTTCCTGCGCGACGCATCATTGCTAGTTCATTAGCAGACTTTATTGTAATTCCATCAGTTCGTGTATTATTTAAATTCATCGTATTTGTAAATCTTTTTCAATTACTTATTACATATGAGATTATGAGTGTTTATCATTTTATTGCTAGAGTGAGAGACTGTTCAACTTCGGCAATCGTGCCTCCTCCATTCAGTTCTATTAGCTTGCCTCTTTGGCGATAGTATTCGATTACCGGTTCAGTTTCATTCATGTATACATCGATGCGTTTTGAGACAACTTCAGGTTTATCGTCGTTACGTTGATATAATGCTTCTTTACAGTTATCACATTCCCCTAAATTACTAGGAGGAGAAAAGTCTGTATGATAAGTTTTTTGACAATTACTACATATAATTCTGCCACTCAATCTGCGTATAAGCTCAGCATTGGACACTTTTATGTATAAAACGTAATCTATACCGCCGCTTGAATGTAATTCCAGATCCAAGGCTTCTGCTTGTGTCAATGTACGAGGAAATCCGTCTAAGATAAATCCTTCAGTCTGTTTTATATGACCGATTATCATTTTAATTGTTACATTGTCTGGAACGTATTCACCTTTTTCCATATAGGAACGAGCCAAATGGCCAAGTTCTGTATTCTGTTGTTGGTGGTCTCTAAAAATATCCCCAGATGAAATCACAGGAACCCGGGTGATTTTCGAGATTCCAATCGATTGTGTGCCCTTACCAGATCCTGGAGGCCCCATTAATATTATCTTCAATTTCATTTATTTAATCTTAATAATGGGGGAGAGGGGAATCATTTCGAATAATCATCGTGTGAATCCCTCGTAATTACGCATCAATAATTGGGATTCAAGCTGACGCATGGTATCTAGAGCTACTCCAACCATGATTAATAAACTAGTGCTACTTAAAGTTAACGCTCGAACATCTGTAGCTTGAGTAACGAAAAAAGGTATTATAGCTATGATGCCTAAGAATAGCGCGCCTCCCCAAGTTATCCTTATGACTACTCTATTTAGGTATTCTTGAGTAGACTTACCTGGTCTTATTCCAGGTATAAATCCTCCATTTCTCTGAAGATTTTCCGAAAGATTTTGTTGTTGGAAAATGACTAGCGTATAGAAGAAAGTAAAAATAACCACTAGAACAAACACTGCTCCCCAATAAGGAAAATTAGAAGGATCCAAAGCAGTGGAAAGAAATCTTGCCGACCGAGCAAAAAAATCATCACTCATTGGATTCCTGAAATAGCTTGCTATTGTTGCTGGGAGAATTATAATTGAGAATGCGAATATAAGTGGTATCATTCCAGCGGAATTTACGCGCAAAGGCAGGAATGTAGAACCTGTTTGCCGTTGCATTCTACCGCCACGGAATACGCTACGCCCATATTGTACTGGGACTCGTCTCTGAGCCTCGTTGAACATGACAATGACATATATTAACGCGAAACCCAATAGCGCTAGCAACAGTATGCCACCAGCCTGATCACTTTCTAGGAACCCTCGTCCAACGGTTTGAGGAAAACTGGCAACTATTCCTCCAAATATAATTAAAGATATTCCATTGCCAAGCCCTCGTTCAGTTATTAGTTCTCCAAGCCACACTAAAAACATAGTGCCTGCTACCATAGAGATGATCATTGCAAATGTTGGTGTGTTTAATCCAAATTCAGCCGTTGGTAGGACTCCGGATTGCCTAAGTAAAGTTAACTGTCCCCAAGCTTGTAGAAAAGCTATTGGGACTGTTATCCAATGTGTGATTTGATTGATCTTTTGTCTTCCATATTCGCCCTCTTGAGATAAGCTTTTAAGGCTGGGTATCACTGGCACCATAATTTGCATAACAATTGATGATGTTATGTATGGATATACTCCAAGTGCCGCAACACTCATATTCGACAAAGCACCGCCACTAAATAGGTCTAGAAAACCTAATAATGCTTGTTGTTCGAATGCCTGGCTTAAGGCTTGAGTGTCTACTCCGGGGACTGGAACGTGTGCTACAAAACGAAATATCACTAACATAGCCAAAGTAAATATTATTTTGGCTCTTAAATCCGGCAGTCTCATTGCATCCATCATTGATTGGATGAGCTGAGGTCTAGAAACTGGTTGAGATCTAGCTGCTTGAGATTTACGCATTAAATTATCACACTAGCAGTCCCGCCGGCTGCCTCAATTTTGGTTTTTGCTGATTTAGAAAATTTGTGCGCTTGGACCACTAAGGGAGTTTCAATCTCACCTTTACCAAGGATTTTCAATTGCTTTTTAGAGTTTCTAATAACACCTTTTCTCTTGAGTAATTCAGGAGTAATCTCAGCGTTGTTTGATAATACAACTAACTGGTCAATGTTAACTACATTGTATTCTTTACGAAAAATGTTCGTAAAGCCGCGCATCATTGGCATGGCTTTAACTAAGGGATTCTGTCCTCCTTGAAAACTAATTCTTACGCTGCCGCCGCTTCTGGAAGACTGTCCCTTTCTCCCGCGCCCAGATAGGCTTCCATGACCGCTACTATCCCCACGGCCGACTCGTTTGCGGGATTTTTTGGCTCCTTTAGGTGGCCTTAGTTGATGTTGTTGCATGATAAATGTCACTCTGCATTTTTATTGAACGTTGTTAGCTTCTACCAAATGGCGCACTTTATGTATCATTCCTCTAATTGGAGGCGTGTCTTCATGTTCCACCGTATGGTTTAGCCTTTTTAATCCTAAACTGGCTATTGTCCTTCGTTGGTCTCTTGGGTATCCTATCGTACTTTTTTTCCAAGTGATTGTTATTTTAGGCATTGCATTTCGTATCTGTTTAGATTAATTGGATCAGATGTAAATCAACAATTCGATTTACTAAATTTATGTTTGTGTTTTATCCGCAAGTTTTTTCCGGGCTGCAAATTCTATTTCTGGATCTTTAAGCATAGTTAGGGCTTTAAATGTTGCTTTGACTACATTTACTGGGTTAGTGCTTCTACGTGCCTTTGTCAGAATGTCTTTTATGCCGGCCAATTCTACGACTGCCCTAACGGAACTACCAGCGATAACACCAGTTCCTGGTGAAGCAGGTTTCAGCATAACCAAGGTGCCTCCAAATTTAGAGGTGATCTCATGAGGAATGGACGTTCCCTTGAGTGGTATAGATATGAGGTTTTTCCGGGCATTGGCAGCGCCTTTTTTCACAGCATCGGGTACATCGCTTGCTTTCCCCATACCGATTCCCACATGTTTGTCAAAATCTCCTACCACTACCATAGCGTTAAAGCTTAGGTTTCTACCTCCTTTAACGACTTTGGCGACTCTCGATATTTTGACTACTCTTTCAGTAAGAGGAAGCTCTTCGTTTTCGGTTAGTTCTGTTTCAGTAACCATTAAAAAATTAAGCCTCCTTTCCTTGCTGCTTCTGCTAGAATCTTTACTCTACCATGATACTTGTATCCACCACGGTCAAAGACTACTTGTTTTATACCTTTCTTTTTGGCTTGTTTAGCCATATTTGTTCCTACTAGTTCTGATATGTCAGTCTTAGATTTGCCTTCTTTTTCAACTCTTATATTGTGATCTAGCGTTGATGTTGAAGCTAGAGTCACACCATGAGTGTCGTCTATAATTTGAGCGTAAACGTGTTTCAGGCTGCGAAATACCGCAAGCCTAGGTCGAGTAGATGATCCACTCACCTTATTGCGTACCCTCAAATGGCGCATAACCCTACGGTTACTCCGTTCTCTCTTTGTAGCCATATCTATACAACCCTTCTAGCACTTTTGCCAGGTTTGATGCGTACGGTTTCATCCGCGTAGCGTATCCCTTTACCAGTATAAACATTAGGAGGCCTAACTTTACGTATCTGAGCGGCAATATGGCCAACAGCTTGTTTGTCTATTCCACGTACATGTATGCGATTTGCGCTCTCTACCTCTATTGTTACTCCTGGAGTAGGATTCATTATCACTGGATGACTAAACATTACTTGCAGAGTTATGCCGTCTCCATTTTGTTCAGCACGGTAGCCCACACCAACCAAATCTAACGTTTTGGAGTAGCCTTGACTGACTCCTGTGACCATATTTGCAAGTAGACTTCTTGTTAGGCCATGCAATGCACGGTGGGCTGGCTCATCAGACGGCCTCTCTACTTTCAATTCATCCTGACCTTGTAACACCTTCATGTCTGGATGAAATTGACTAGTAAGGGTACCCTTAGGTCCTTTGACCGTTACTCCATCACTGGTGATGGTCGTTTCTACTCCAGATGGTATAGATATGGGTTTGATTCCAATTCTAGACATTTTAAATCCTTACCAGACGTAACAAAGAAGCTCGCCACCAACACCCTTATGCCAAGCCTGACTTCCTGTCATTATTCCTTCAGATGTCGATATTATAGCTACTCCAAGTCCCCCATAGTATCTGGGAATTTCATTTTTCCCAACGTAGATTCTCAGGCCTGGTCTACTAACGCGTTTAAGCCCAGTCATTGCTGGGCCGTTACGACTCAGATAATCAAGGGATATCTTGATTGTTGCTTGAGGTGCATCTGTGTCGATAAGTTGGTATCCTTTAAGAAAACCTTGATCCGTTAAAATCTTTGCCAATTGTATCTTGGTTTTTGATGCCGGAATTGACACTGTGTCGTGTCGGACTCCCAATGCGTTTCGAATTCGTGTGAGCATATCAGCTATAGGGTCTGTTAACATTTTATTCTCTTTTATCCTGACTTCGTATTTAGCGTCATCGTATTAATGTTTCACCAAGAAGCCTTACGTATTCCTGGAAGGAGGCCTTGCAGGGCCATTTCTCTGAAGCATAGCCTGCATAATCCAAAATGCCTTAGATATGCTCTAGGCCTTCCGCATTTATTACAGCGATTGTATTCTCTAACACGATATGGTTGAGGTTTCTTCCATCGTGCTATTTTAGACACCTTAGCCAATATATTTCACCTTGTATTAATCAATCGTTTGGAAGCCATTAAATAGCACTCCAATTATAGTCGTTACATCTGTTTTAAGATACCCCAAGAGAATCTTGTTTTCTAGTGAAAGGCATACCAATCATTTCTAAAAGCCTGAGTCCTTCTTGGTCAGTTCGTCCTGTATTAACAATAACGATTTGTAGCCCCCTAAGACGGTCAATGGAGTTATATTCTATTTCCGGAAAGATTACTTGTTCTCGGATGCCTAGAGAATAATTCCCTCTACCGTCAAATGCTTTTCTGGATACTCCTTGAAAGTCTCTGGTTCGCGGCAGCGCCGAACTAATTAATTTGTCAAGGAACTCATACATTCTTCGGCCACGTAGTGTAACAGTCACACCAACTATCATCCCTTGCCTAATTTTGAATCCTGCTATAGATTGCCTGGCTTTTGTGGCTACTGGTTTTTGGCCTGATATCAAGGCAAGATCTCGAGAAGCATTTTCCAGAGCCTTAGAGTTTTCCAGGGATTCTCCCATTCCTATGTTTAGGGTGATTTTCTTTAAGCGCGGAACCTGCATGTGACTCGTGTAACCAAATTCCTTTTTCATTTCCGGTACTATTTGAGTGCGTAGCCGCTCCAGAAGTCTTGGTAGGGACTTCTTCGAGGAATTTGAAGTCGCAGATTTTTGAATTTTAGACTGAGCTTTTTTGGGCTTAGCCTGGCTACGAGTTTTAGGGGATTTAGCTTCGGCAATTTTATTTACAGTCTGGCGACCAGACGCACGAGACTTTGCTGTTTGTCTGGTTGCTGATTTGGGCGACTTCGAACGCTTGCTTGTGGTTTGTTTTTCTTCTTCCGTAGTCACTCGATCACTTCCTGACATTTCTTGCATACCCTCGCCCTGTTGCCACTTGCTAATACTACAGTTCCTGATCTAGATGGTTGGTTGCAATTGCTACATATCAACATTACATTGGACACCCTAATAGGTAGTTCTTTTTGTATAATCCCTGCTTGTACTCTTCCCGATGATTTAGTATGACGCATAACTACGTTAACGCCTTCAACTAATACTTTGTTATATTTGGGGAAGACTTTCTGCACCTTGCCCTGTTTACCTCGGTCTCGTCCTTTTATTACCATTATGGTGTCGTTATTGCGTATTTGCATATTTATAACACCTCTGGTGCTAAGGAAACGATTCTCATGAAGTTCTTTTCCCTAAGTTCTCTTGCTACTGGTCCAAATATACGCGTCCCACGAGGTAGTAGTTCTTCAGCTGTGTCTTTAGAACCAATTAGTACAGCAGCGTTGTCATCAAATTTAATGTGAGACCCATCTGGTCTGCGATGACCTTTTGATGTTCGAACTATTACCGCCCTAACTACTTCTCCTTTCTTGACTGCTGCAGCCGGGGCAGCTTCTTTTACTGAAGCAACTATTATGTCGCCAAGCCATGCATACTGCCTGCCGGTACCTCCTGGGATCCCTATACAGCTAATTGATTTTGCTCCAGAGTTATCTGCAACTTTCAAGCGAGTGTACTGTTGAATCATTTTTCGCCTTCCTCTGAATCTGCTTCAGTTATAGGGCTTTCTTCCTCTATTTTTGTTTCAGGGCTTGATTCATCATCAGTCGACGCTTTAGTTTTCGTCTTGCGTTTTGGTTTTGCAATTGACTTGTCATTCGTGTCAGCCCGTTGAGTATCATTTTCAGAACTTTCTGTTGGTTCGTGTGGTAGGATTTGAGCTTCGGTAGTGCTTGTTGTGGAATCTTGATCTGATACAATTTCAGACATAATAGCCGTCGCATTACCACGTGATACATCTCCAGGAGATATTTCTGAAGAATCTTCCTTAACGAGTACGTCAAGTACCCTCCATCTTTTTGTTTTTGATAGGGGCCTAGTTTCTATAATTCTAATAACATCGCCAACCTTACATTTATTACCAGGATCATCAGCTCTAAATTTGGATTGACGCCGGACAGGTTTTTTGTATATTGGGTGGGGTAATCGTCGTTGTGAGGCAACGACAACGGTTTCATCCATTTTGTCGCTGATTACTTTGCCTATTTTAATCTTGCGGTTTGACAAGCTCATTCTAGATTCCCTGCTAATTCCCTTTCTCTTATGACGGTTTTGATTCTAGCGATACGTTTTTTATTCTTGTTTATTTGGTTAACATTAGATAGCTGCATTGTTGCGAGTTGAAATCGCAGATTCATGGATTCTCTTCGAGAAGATTCCAATTCATCTTGTAGTTCCTTGATATTCATTGCTCTTATGTCGTTAATTTCCATGTTTAACTACTCGTTGTATTTTCTTGTTGACTAGTCGTATAGCTGTTCACCATTTTGGTTCCAATAGGTAATTTTGATGACGCCAGCCTGAAGGCTTCTTTAGCTACAGATTCTGGGACACCAGCCATTTCAAAAATGATTCTGCCTGGTTTTACCACCGCGACCCAATGATCCACAGCTCCTTTCCCGCTACCCATTCGGGTTTCTGCAGCTCTAGCAGTCACAGATTTATCGGGGAAAATTCGGATCCATAACTTGCCCCCTCTACGAGCATAGCGTGTCATTGCACGTCGCGCGGCTTCTATTTGCCTAGATGTGATCCAAGCTGCTTCAGTGGCCTTGAGTGCATATTCCCCAAAATTAATAGTGCTTCCGGCCATTGCTAAGCCTTTACGTCGGCCTCTATGGTGATTGCGATATTTAACTCGGATTGGTTGTAACATCTTCTTTGACTTCTTCCCCCGCTCTCAGTGTTACTTTTATTGGAGATGGAGATACTTCACTCTCATCTGTTTCCGTTTTGGCAACTGGTGCTTCAGGCATAACCTCGCCTTTGAATATCCACACCTTAACTCCTATCTTTCCAAAATCAGTGTCAGCTTCTGCAATTCCAAAATCTATGTCAGCCCTCAGTGTATGAAGGGGAACTCTCCCTTCCATGACTTTTTCTTTTCTAGCTATATCTGCTCCACCCAAACGCCCAGAACAAAGCACTTTTATTCCTTTTGCACCGGTTTGCATTGTTCTAGTTACAGCCTGTCTGATTGCTCTTCTATATGCAATTCTACGTTGTAATTGATCAGCAATATTCCGTGCCACTAGATACGCGTCTAATTCCGCTTGGCGTATCTCTTGAACGTTGAGTCTCGCACGTTTTTCAGTTAGACTCTCTAATATTGCACGTAACTCATCTACTCTTTGCCCTCCACGACCTATGACTATTCCAGGCCTAGCTGTATGGACCGTTATTATAGCTTCGCTACTGCTACGTTCAATCTCTATACGTGATATCGAAGCATCTGGGCATTTGGATAATATCTCTTTACGTATGGATACGTCTTCAATGACCAAATTGCGATACTCCCGTTGTTTGTGAGCAAACCATTTGGCTTGCCAATCTTTAATTACACCTAAACGGAAACCTATTGGGTGTGTTTTTTGCCCCAAAATCAGACCTCCTCAGATACGACTACAGTGATGTGACTGTTTCTTTTGACTATTCTATTGGCCCTACCACGTGCTCTTGCCCTAAAACGTTTTAGCCGTGGACCTTCATCGGCATATATTTCTGACACTTGTAATCCAGTTTCGCGTGTTAATTGTTCGTTCTCTGCATTTGACACGGCCGCCTTAATCACTTTTGCAACATGATTCGCCGCTGGAGAGTGGAGGAATTGAAGGATTTGTAGAGCCTTATCAACTTTTTCTCCTCTCACCAAATCAACAATTGGTTTCAAGTTTCTTACAGATATGCCAGTATTTGTTGTAGATGCTTTGCTTTGCACGTTATCTTCCTAATCCACACAATATGTTAGTTGCAAAAGTACTATAACCATAATGGTTAATCATAGATTTGCAAATATATGCACGAGTTAAATTACAAATTGACAAGTATATCATCTAACACTAGTCATACGTTCAGATTTTGAAGAATGCCCTCTGAATGTTCTGGTAGGAACAAACTCTCCCAGTTTATGGCCAACCATATTTTCTGTAATATATTCCGGTTCGTGACGCCTCCCATCATGTACTC
>CAZSCD010000127.1:0-5140 GCA_964605345.1 uncultured Dehalococcoidia bacterium | reverse complement strand
GTGCCTGAAGAACCATATACAATACCCATTGGAAAGGCTAATTTGGCTAGAGAGGGCTCAGATGTGACTATCGTAGGAATTGGATACACGCCTCATATCGCGCTACAAGCCGCATTGGAACTGGAGAAAAGTGGATACTCTGCTGAGGTAATAGACCTACTATCCTTGTCTCCCATGGACAATGAAGCCATATTAGATTCTGTAAAGAAAACTCGGAAGATAGTGATTGTTGATGAAGATTATCCTCGATGCAGTATTGCAAGCGATATATCTGCACTAACCGCTGAAGAGGCATTCGATCACTTGGACGCTCCTCCCACCCGTGTAACGGCACCACACACTTCAGTACCTTACAGTCGCTCTCTTGAATCGTTATACCTTCCATCTAAAGAGAAAATCGTGAACGCAGCACTAGAAGTTCTAGGATAGGAGATAAATTATGGCAACGTCTATCGTGATGCCAAAACTTGGTATGGTAATGGCTGAAGGCACTGTAGCTAAATGGACTAAACAAACAGGCAGTGAAATCAAACAAGGTGAAGTAATAGCCGAAATAGAAACCGAGAAGCTCAATTATGATTTGGAAGCCACAGATGATGGTATTTTGCATACGGTAGTACCAGAAGGAGCTATAGTAGCGGTAGATGGTTTGTTAGGATATCTTCTAGAAGAAAACGAAGCTCCTCCTATCTCAGATTCCACACAGACTACTACTGCAAACGACAGTACCCCAACACATCAAAGCAATGTTTCGTCCAGCATACCTACAGCGCCGGCATCAGATAATACTAATGCAGTTCCATCGACACCAGGAGCTAGAAAACTAGCAACAAAATTAGGTGTAGATATTTCCAAGGTGACACCCACTGGCCCTCGCGGCAGAGTAACAGAAACTGACGTGAATTCTCACAAAGAAAATCCACAGAATACAGACCAACAATCAACTCCGCCAGGTCTACCAACACCATCGAAAATAGAACCGCTGACTGGAATGCGCAAATCGATTGCAGAACACATGCGTAACAGTATATCCTCCACCGCTCAACTTTCATATTCTTTGGAAATTGATTCGACTGAAATGCAGAAACTCAGACAAGAAACTTCGAAAGCACATAACCAAGTCATCACCTCAGCACATGTGTTAATTAAAGCATGTGCTGAGACTTTGAAACGCCACCCAGAACATAACACCATTTTAGTAGATGAAAACATACTTTATTTCGACGAGATCAACATTGGTGTGGCGGTAGCGCTTGAAGATGGGCTAATAGTTCCAGTACTTAGAAATGTAGAACAGAAAGATATATTTCAAATTTCTGAAGAAACACACGCACTAACAATCAAAGCAAGAGAAGGTAAATTAATGCCTGACGACGTACTGGGCGGCACTTTTACTATAAGTATTTTGGGCACTATTGATGTCTTCACTCCTATTCTCAATCAACAACAAAACGCGATATTAGGAGTTGGCAGGTCTATGGAAAAACCAGTAATACGAGACGGCAAAGTGACTATACGTGAAATGATAACGGTAAGCCTAACGGCTGACCATCAAGTTATTGACGGTGTTGTCTCAGCAAAATTCCTGCGCCGCTTCCAACAGTTAATTGAACGTCCATCATCTCTTTTCAAAAAAGAACCAACAAACTCATAATAGGTTGTGTAACACTAAAATTGACAATTAAGTGATGCCTAGTTCTCCTAGACAATCCCTTTCTGTCTATGTCAAATTACTGATAGGCTTTCGTTTTATTTAAACCATTTCGAAAATGTGAAACGTTGATTTGTACATAATTTATTAAGCAAAGGAGTCAAATATGGAAGGATTATTCCTTACTTTAATCGGTGCCACTCTATTCTCACAATCCTGGCATCTTCTTGGTCTATATCCAGATGGACGGACTATGGGAGTGTTTACAAGTTTACTAGGACTAGCCACACTAATTACACTCACAATATCTCCAATGCTTCTGACTGGAATAGACATCGATGGAAATCAACTCGAAGCTAATCTGCATTCGGGTGAAATAATGGTAATGAAAATGCTAATCATTGTGTGGGCAAGTTATTCTATAGGTATTGGAATTCAAGGACTTTTAGACCTAGACGAACGTGCCGTAGGATTCTTCAGTGCAACAGTTACAGCAGCCAGCATTGTATCTTTGTTCTATTTTGCAGGAACGCTAGGCGGACGATATGGTGACGCTGTTATAGTCAGCATGTCAGCTGCAAGCCTAGTACTAGCCACATTAGGCGGTATGGTTTTCTTCCATACAGCAATACCTTTCAACGCTCTCAGAGCTGTTGCAGGATGGTTTTTACTGGTTGGATCATTCATATTAGCTTCAATAGGATTAGCAATACTTACAACAGTCATACGAATATCATAGAAATCTACGGATGGGTCGATTTCAAAAATAGTATGTTCGTATATATGAATGCACAACAGCTTGTTTTTGTGAATATGTAACAACATCACGCTCAGGTGTTCATGTAATTGAGGAAGTAGATGACACACAAAGCGGCAATTGAAGGTTTATTATCCGAAATCGAGCGAGAATCAGATCGGTTCGTATGGAATGGGACTTTCGCCGATTATCTGCGCATGGTCATAGACAATCCATCTCTGACTCGACTGTCTCACAAATTGATCTACGACGCTATCATATCCAATGGCGTTAATGATTCTGGCACCGGCGAACCGACCTACAGATTGTTTGACGACGCAATCTTTGGAGTAAATGACGCTTTGCACAGAATTGTTCAATATTTTGCGTCGTCGTCTCGAAGATTGGAAATCCGAAAACGTATACTTCTTATGATAGGACCTCCGGCTAGTGGCAAATCTTCTATAGTAGGTCTTATAAAGAAAGCTCTAGAGGAATTCACACGCACAGACAATGGGGCAGTTTACGCTATCAAGGGATGCCCTATGCAAGAAGATCCTCTACATCTCATTCCTCATCAACTACGCGACAAACTAATGGAAGATTATGGAATATACGTAGAAGGCGACCTATGCCCTAAATGTCGCTATACAGTAAAAACTGTATACAAAGGCAAACCGTCTGAAATACCAATCTCTAGGGTCACTTTTTCAGAACGAGAAGCAATTGGAATTGGATATTACGTCTCAACCAACCCTAATCCGAAAGATGCTTCCTTACTCGTCGGAAGCGTGAACTCTGACCGACTTGAAGGAGATAGATTAGAAGTAGCTGGAAAAGCCTTCCGTCTAGATGGTGAATTTAATGTATCAAACAGAGGGTTGATGGAGTTTGTCGAAATTTTTAAGGCCGATTCACATTTACTCACAACTTTGCTGTCCTTGGCTCAAGAACAAGTCATTAAGATGGAAAGGTTCGGCACGATATATGCAGATGAGGTAATAATAGGACATTCAAATGAAGGAGATTTTGAGCAGTTCAAATCAGACCAAAGCTCGGAAGCTTTGAAAGACAGAATCATAGAAGTCCGAGTGCCATATAATCTTAAAGTTAGTGACGAGGTAGAAATATACGGTAAAATGCTATCAAGTAGTAGCCTAGAATCCACCCATCTACCTCCAACTACACTCCCTGCTGTAAGTACACTTGCCGTGTTGAGTCGTTTGGATCCACCAGAAAAACAAGGAGTATCTCTTCTAGATAAACTACGACTTTATAACAATCAAAAAGTTACCGGTGACTCATTTGGACAGGCCGCAGAAATGAAACGGCATTATCCAAACGAGGGTATGACTGGCATTTCTCCTAGATACGTCATGAATCGCTTAAGTACAGTAGCTAATTTACCCGAAATCACGTGTGTGTCACCTTTAAATGCTTTGGACAGTCTGTGGCGCGGATTAAAGGAAAACGTGATGTTCAAACATTCTGACCGAATCAAACATATAGCATTTCTTAAAAATGCTATATCTGAACACAATGAGCGATCTATCCAGGAATTACAAAGAGCCTTTTACGAGGGATTCGAGGAAAATGCTCTAGAAATCCTGACAGAATATTTAACTGAAATCGCTGAATACGTAACAAAAGGTGAAGGATCTGAACGAACCATGAGAGACATGGAGAGGCACATTAAGGTTTCAGATTTGAACAGAAATAAATTCCGGCATGAAATTCACAGTCTTTTCTCAAAACTGAAAAACAACGGGTCAAGTATTAATCACACTTCAGATCCTCGTATAAAAATGTCCATTGAAACTCGATTATTTCCAAACAAACGACAACTACAGAGAGTTCTAACACGACCCAGATTTGCCAAACAACGTGCTGAATGGAGGCGCGAGCGGAGTTCTATATGCAACCGACTAATAACATCTTATGGATATTGTACCCAATGTGCTAACGACCTTATTGAATATGTCCTACACATACTCAAAAACAAAACAGTAATACGAACTCCTAAGGATGAAGGGTTAGAATGGCTTTGGAATCTTAATCCTCTGCCTCCAGAACCCGAAGAGACCTCTGCAGATTCGAAGAAACAAAAATCCTAGATATCTGACAAAATCGGATCCAGACTTATCAAAAAGATTAAATTGGATTCACATCATAGACAAAGACAAAAGCTACCTAACCATTCTAAACAGCCTCTCATTTCATGATGGATTATCGCAACTATTTTATTGTTGCTTCTAACGGTAATCACATCAAGAATACTGCAATAAAATTAATTAATGACCCAAAAAATGTTTGCACCCATTAAACAAATATGGTAAGTTCTTACGGATACTTTCCGAAATGTTCCCAGGGAAAACCTCATTCTAGTGAGCCTTGGTGATCATATACAGGCTGGTACATACAAGAAATAGAGGAGATCCATAATGGCTTTTGAGGAACGCACCTTAACGTGTGTGGAATGTAACAATGAATTCCCATTCACGGTTGAGGAACAGCAATATCATTCTGAAAGGGGTTACACAAACGACCCCAAGCGCTGTCCGTCTTGTAGAGAATCAAGACGTTCAGAACGTAACGCAAATCGCTACGGGGGAGGCCCACGGGAGATGCACTCCGTAACTTGCGCACAATGTGGCAAAGACGCCGAAGTGCCTTTCCGCCCTAGAGGTGACAGGCCCGTATACTGCAGCGACTGCTACAATCAAGTTCGTGAAGGTGGCGGCGGCAGATCCTAC
>CAZSCD010000126.1:0-4416 GCA_964605345.1 uncultured Dehalococcoidia bacterium | reverse complement strand
TCGCTAAACACTCTCCTGAGTGGATACTATTATCTGCTGACTATTCGCAAATTGAATTACGTATTCTAGCCCATTTATCATGTGACAAAGATCTACTTGAAGCATTTAATAATGATGAAGATATACACACCTCTACAGCTTCATATCTATACGATACTACTCTAGAAAAAGTCACCCAAGAAATGAGACGAATTGGAAAAGTGATGAACTTTGGAGTACTCTACGGTCTAAGTCCATATGGAGTCAGCCAACAAACTAACCTTTCTTCTGACATGGGTTCTAAATTTATAGCCGCATATTTTGGGAAATATCCTGGCATTCATAAATACCTAGATGAAACTAAAGAGAAATGCCGCAAGCTTGGATACGTTGAAACAATCTTAGGACGACGACGTTATATCCCAGAAATCAATTCTAGGAATTTCCACATTCGTAATGCTGCTGAACGAGCAGCAATAAACATGCCTATTCAAGGAACCGCTGCAGATATTATCAAAATTGCTATGGTCAACATCCAAAAAGAAATTGATTCCATGAATTTAAAATCTATGATGATACTTCAAGTACACGACGAATTAATTTTTGAAGTACCGAAAGAAGAATTATTCGACATGAAACGCTTAGTCATGAAACTAATGCCTGCAGCAATGTCTCTAAAGATCCCATTGCAAATAGAAATTAAATCAGGGCACACATGGGGAGACATGTTCTAAAAGTCGTTCTCTAATCTACAACTTTAATATGTAATTCATCTAGTTGCATTTGCTCTACATGGCTTGGAGCTTCAAATAATGGATCGTACGCGCTTTGAGTTTTAGGAAAAGCAATTACGTCTCTTATATTGTCTCTACCAGTAAGCAACATCACTAATCTATCAATTCCTGGAGCTATCCCACCGTGAGGAGGAGCTCCATATTCCATAGCGGTTAATAGCTGTCCAAACTGTTGTTCCATTTCCTCATTGGTGTAATTTAAAACTCTAAGAATTTTTTCCTGTAACTCTCTTATGTGTATTCTAATGCTGCCACTAGCCAATTCTCCACCATTGCATACCAAGTCATAGCAATGTGCAAGAACTTTACCCGGATCAGTTTCAATATATTGTTCGAAATCTTTCTTGGGCATTGTAAAAGGATGGTGAGTAGCATCCCATCTTTTCTCAGTATCACTCCATTCGAATAACGGGAAATCCATAACAAAAGCGAAAGCAAAAAGATTTGGATCAGCTAAACCCAATATATTACCCAATTCATGGCGCAAATAACTTAAAGCTTGATTGGTCGTTTTCGCGGGACCAGCTATAATTAGGATTAGGTCACCAATCTCTGCATGTGTTTTATTTGCAATTTCTTTAACTTGATCCAAGGATAAGAACCGAGAAATAGAAGATTTGATTTGATCTGATGTAAGTTCGTCTACCGAGGTAGACTGTCCATTAAGTGCAATAGAAACTAGCCCTTCGGCTCCCCAAGATTTAACTAAATTAGTTAGATCATCTATCTTACGGCGTGAATATGTGGCACAACCTGGAACACTAAATCCTTTGACTATACCTCCTGTTGTTAGCACGGATTTGAAAACTCGTAAATCTGTCTTAGCTGCAATGCCAGATAAATCTGCCATATGCAAATCAAATCTCAAATCCGGCTTATCCGTGCCATACAGATTTATGGCATCCGCATATTTAATACGCGGGAAAGGTTTGAGGATTTTCTTTGATGGAAATAACGACTCAACCAAATCAGTATACAATTCCTCTATTAAAACAAGAACATCTTCTTCTTCTACAAAACTCATCTCAAGGTCTAACTGTGTATGTTCGGGCTGACGATCAGCTCTTGGATCTTCATCTCTGAAACAGCGAGCTATCTGGAAATATTTCTCAATCCCGGCTACCATGAGAAGCTGTTTAAGTTGTTGCGGAGATTGTGGTAATGCATAAAAACTGCCAGGATGTATGCGACTGGGTATTAAATAATCACGAGCACCTTCAGGAGTGCTTTTTATAAGGATAGGAGTTTCAATTTCCAAAAAACCTCTCTTGTCCAAGAAATCTCGTATGAATTTTACTACTTTATGACGAGTTATAAGTATGTCACGCATACTCGAACGTCTTAGGTCAAGATAACGAAATTTAAGCCTTAGAAGTTCTTCTACATCATTTTGTTCATTCACATAAAAAGGAGGAGTCTTCGATTCATTCAATACGATAACTGACTCAGCTACAATCTCTACATCACCTGTGGTGATATGAGGATTACGAGTTTCTTCAGTTCTATTAGTTACCCTACCAGTCACTTGAATTACCCATTCGTTCCTCAGAGATTCACCAATTTTATAAGCAGTGTCCGATATGCTAGGATTGAAAACAACCTGTACTATCCCTTCTCTGTCACGCAAATCCACGAAAATTAAGTTCCCATGATCTCGTCTACGATCTACCCAACCAGCCAATACAACAATATCGTCAACATGTCCTATCGTAATCTCACCGCAACCAATAGTCTTAAGCACATCTATTCCTTATAAATTAAATTACCTTGTCATAGAAGAAAATTTGTGTTAACTGTGTTCTAAATTTCAAATGAATGGCCTCGCTTCTTCACAGTGAGACTAACAAAAGTCTCTGTGCGGCGGATCCCTGAAATTATCCCAACTTTGCTACTAAGAAATCCACCCAAATCTTCGGACGATGGCAAAGTGACCCAAGCAAATATATCAAAAGCACCAGTAGTGACAACAATCCAATTTATCTCTTTTAAGGCAGTTAATTTATTTGAGACATCTTCGATTTTATCTGGATCCACTTGAACACCAAGCAAAGCTTCCGACCCATAGCCGATCTTCAAAGGATCTACCAAAGCTTTAACTTCGATGTATTCTTCATCAAAAAGTCTTTTAAGTCTACGCCTTATAGTTCCTTCACTAACTCCAATACGACGAGCAATAGTAGCATTTGGAGACCTACCATCCTCTTGAAGTAATGAAACGATTTCAATATCCAAATTATCCATAATAAATAAATTCAATTCCTTGTGCAGTCATTGAAATCATTATATACACACTTACGATTTATGTCTATATATGTGTTGTTTATAACGAAATAAACACACATATAGACATAAATATGCATATTCACATAGGCTTTAGCATCAAAAGTGGCGTAAATTTTAAATTGATGATTTATACATCAAATGTAAAACTTATATTCTAAATCTCAACATATTATAAGGCATTTTAATTAAAAACGACTTACAGCGATATAAATTGCTACAGCTGTAGCAATTATGCCGAAAAGTGAAAGAGGAACTACACTAAACATTGAAACTATGGCCCATGTTATCAAAATCGAACCCGTTGTTACCAATTTCAATCTTCGTCCTCGTTTACGATTCACCACTATACTGATCATTTCTGAAACTACATACCCTACAGCAACAATAATCCCCATGTATATAAAATTATTTATATAAGGAACGAAAAATACAATGACTCCACCTGATAAGGCGCCAATTATCAATCCTACGACCATAGCACGAATTAAAACCGGAAGAGGCACATCAAAAGTGGGCAATGATTTCTTGGGTGCACACTCTATACAACGTACCCCCACAGGAGAACGTGCTATACAGATGTGACAAATAGGGTCTTCACATTTGCCACATCTGAGCTTAGTACTGGAATTCTTATGTCTGACACAATATATTGGAGATGTCATCAAATTCTCTGATTTCCCTAATTTACAATTTGGGACGACGATTCGTCCACTCTATTCTTTCGTAAACGTCTCTGTCAAACAAAATTCGGTTTTTTGCGACTTGCACAAAAGAATATTCCTTCGGAATAGGTTCCCAATTAGCCGTAATACGTTTCAATATTAGTAACACACTTATCCCTAAAGCCATATACACAATCTCGTCAGGACGATTAAACATGAATGCCAGCACAGGCAATGCCAATGTTGACACAAATGCCGAAAGACCTGTGTCACGTAGTATAATTTTACCTAAAAGCCCCATAACGATTGCAAGTATAATAGCTTCCTGCCACATAAAAGCTCCCAAAACTACACCAACCGTTGTCGCGGCTCCTCTTCCTCCTGTGAAACGAAGATACGGTGACCAATTATGTGCAGTAACAGCAACAACACCAATACATAGATGAACAAAATAACCCATCCCAAATAAACCAGCTATTACCATGGGAAGCATACCTTTACCCACACAATCAAAACCTCCAAGTAGTAAACCGTACCATCTACCAACATGAGTCATTACATTAGCAGCACCTACATTGCCGGAGCCATAGTCACGAATATCAATTCCTTTAATATGCCTACTAACTAAATAAGCAGTTGGTATAGCCGCCCACAAATAAGTACCAATAACCAAAATCACTGAATACCACATTATGATA
>CAZSCD010000125.1:0-8382 GCA_964605345.1 uncultured Dehalococcoidia bacterium | reverse complement strand
AAACGATGGCCCCCAGAAGATTGGCCACTTGCTTTTTATGATAGGCTTCATTTAATACCTAGGCGGGATTTTGAATTAATTGAAAGTGAGATGGCTAGAATCATTAAAAAGAAGTATAAAGATAGATACCACAGAAAAGCTAAAACAAAGCCATAAAATATACTGAATAGTTGCTTTGGTTAAATTAGATATTGGTCATGGGCTAGTGGAAACCGAATTACTACGTTGTAATTTTTGATTCGGATAGAATGTTTTGAATGTTATTTACTCGATCAGTGTATTCTTGGTCAGATAGTATTGGATTCATGCCTTCCAACGATATCTTTTGATCCAGATCAATCCAAGATTTGCAGCCAGTGTATTTTTCTAGCACGGGTATAGTTGGTTGGTTTTGTAGTCGATAAACTCTTAAAAACGCAACTGTAAGAGGATTTTTGGGTCGCCAATGTAGTCGCTTGTGTGCATATTCATTTGTCCATACATGATATCCAGATAAGATGTCAAGGATGTTTTCAGTCCGAATTTCAAATCTATTTGTTACACGACACCAAAACTCCAATTTAATTTGATCTAGAGAGTTATTTGTCTTCTGACTTGCTTTAAGATCTTTATGATATTCCTTTTTGAGTTGTAGGTGGTTTTGGTGTTCATATGTTGGGTAAAGAAGGAATTCTCTATGTGTCACACGGAAATTTCTGTCGTCTTTATGTATTCCTCCTTTACGTATAGTCAGTACTTGATTGCCCGCAGACATTGCTTTGATTGCAACAGCCCATTCTTTAAGAGCTATGTTAGAAGTGCCTGGGAGCATATTCAAAGTAAGTCGCCTCATTAATATGGAAAATAATCATGTTTGTAAGAGTTTATCATATGTTAGATGCATGGGCTTAAATGAGTTAGGTCACCTTAATTTTTTATTGATCGTTTAGATAACTATTAATCAATGGCCATTTGTGCCTTAGTAATCCTTTTACGTTTAGAGTTGTTGTGACTTCTATTTCTTCTATCGTTTTGCCTTGGATTTCAGCAATCTTGCAGGCTATTGAACGTACGTGACGCGGTTCCGTCCAGTTTTCCCTCTTAGCTTTAAAAGGCTGTGGGGCAGAGTCAGTTTCAAGCACTATGTCAGTTAATGGCAAATTAGCAACGACTTTTTGAAGATTTGTGAGCCTGAGCAACGGGCGAGCAAGAGATATTTTGAATCCTAGATCAATTGCGGTCATGGCATCATATTCACTTCCTTGAAAGTAGTGCATGGCTCCTCCAACCTCGTAAGCTTTCTCTTCTCTAAGTAATCTAAAAACTTCATTGTGAGATTCGCGGCTGTGAAATATGATGGGTAGATTAAGTTCACGGGCTAATCTAATTTGCTCTCTGAAAGCTTGATATTGAATTGCTCTGTCTGGAGTTCCTTCCATGAAATCTAGTCCTATTTCGCTGATCACAACAACATTTTCTACAGCATTAGCTAAGTTATATAAATTGTCATACGTGGATGATGTTATACGTTCTATGAGATTCATTGGGTGCAGTCCAATACCAGAGAACAGACCAGGAAATCTCTCAGATAATTTGGCAGATTGCCGAGATGTTTCAATGGTGGTTCCAGCGGTTATAACCAATTGTACGCCTACATCTTTACCTCTATCGAGTATTCGAGTAATTTCATTATCAGAGAATGAATCCAGATGTGTATGGCAGTCTATTAACAATTATTGGTCCTATTGTGTTTATGCATAGTATGGAATTCCGAAACCAGCACAATTATACTACTTTGTATTGCTAGATGGTGAAACGATTATGATTGTAAGACAACTGGCTAATGTTTTGAGGCATCACGTAGTGTTGGATATGAATAAATTCTTTCAGTCGCTTTGTTTAGTTTTTGGTATGTTGGTTTTATTTATTGGATGTTTTTCATCAAAAACATCCAATACGTATGATGTTATCAATACTGATCTTGTTGATAGTGAAGAAATAATAATTGCTGAGCCGATTTCTGTTATTACTCCAGTTTCTGTAAAGTCAACTCAAATTCCATTTCCGGAAGTCTCTTATGGCGGTGTACTTCACATAGTAAGTCGAGAGTCTGCTACTCATCAGGATATTCATCAAGAAGTTTCACCGTCTTTATCTACATGGGGACCTGGAATAGTTTACAGTCGTATGATGCGTTTCATATCAGGTTCGGATGTGTCTTTACCAAGTTTAGCTTTAGAATGTGAATTGTGTGAAACTTGGATTTTAGAAAATGAAAGAGAATATTTGTTTGAATTACGTTCTGGAGTACATTGGCAAGATATATATCCTCTTGATGGGCGGGAATTAAATTCTAGTGACATTTTGTTCAGTTATGATCGTCAGAGTCAACCAGGTTGGCCGAATGCTCAACTTTTGTCGGCTGTAAAATCTGTTAGTGCCCCTTCTGTTTCTACGGTTCGTGTTGTTGTTCAGGAACCAGACGCGGACTTTTTATTGTCTTTGGCTGATGGACACTCAAAAATAATTACTGAGGATGCGGTTGACGTTTATGGTGATTTGAAGAATGGACCTACTGTTGGCACGGACGCATGGATTCTTACTGAAACTAGACCCAAAGCTGCTCATATGTTTGAAAAAAACATCGATTATTTTGAGGAAGGATTTCCATTTGTAGATAAACTGTTCATTTATATTATTGCTGATTCTGCAACACGAGATGCTGCATTTAAAGTTGGATCTATAGATGTGATGGAAATAGATTACAGTCAATGGGACGAACTTTATGAAAAGAAACCCGAAATTTCTTCTTTAATGACTCATAATGTGGGTGGTGGAGTTGAAGTCGCAATGAAAACCTCGACTCCTCCATTTGATGATATTAGAGTCAGGAAAGCAGTGTTTCATTCTATGAATCTTTTGGATGCAAGTAGAGATATATGGTTACAGTCTAATAATGTTAGTTCAGGATTTCCAAATTTCGAAAATGGATGGGTTTTGAATGAAAATGAACTGAAAGAATACTTTGGTAATTTTGAATTTGCTAAGGATCTTATGTTTGAAACAGGAGCTGAATTACCTATAAGTGTTGAAATCAAAGTAGGAGATTTTGGTGAGATGTATTTGGCTTACGCGGAATATTTATCTACAGAATTGAATCGTGTAGGATTTGACACTCACTTAGAACTTGTAAATCGTAAACAGTTTGGCAAAGAAGTATGGCTTGGAGGGGATTACCAGATGTTTGTTGGTCCAACACCTCCGGTACTTTCTCCAAATGGGTATCTTATGTCTGTTTTGCATACTCTAGGAGAATTTAACACTACAGGACATGTAGATGAAGAATTGGATTATTTGATAGAAACTCAATCTCAGGAATTTGATTTGGTCAAAAGACGAGAAGTTATGTTGGAAATTCAAAGGCATGTTTTGAATAATGCTTATAGATTTATGCCTATTACAGGAAAGTCGATGTGGGTTTGGTGGCCAAGAGTAAACAATTTCTACCCTAATTTCGCAGGATTCGAGTATTCTCATTGGTCCAGAATTTGGCTTGATGATTGATGCACATAAATTAGGATATTTTTATTCGCAGATTTGATTTACTTACTGTCCATCTGGAATTTTTCGACACCTTCCTTCATTGTATTCCAAGATAGAAGAGCGCATTTGATTCTTATGGGAGATTTTCTTACTCCATATAGTGCGGTTGCGTCTCCTAATGATTCGAGCTGATTTGATTCATGCGTATCGCCTTGCGTCATCACTACAACAGATTGGAATATATCAAGGAGTTCTGTTAAATTCTTATCGTGTATTATTTCAGTTAGTATGGATCCAGAAGCTATATTAATAGAACAACCCACACTTTGGAGCCCTACTTTAGAAACGTGCCCATCTTTGTTGAGTTTAATTTGTAAACGAATCTCATCTCCACAGAATGGATTAACACCAGTGGATTCAATTTGGAACTTTTCTAGTTTATCGTGATTTCTGGGAGCACGGCAGTGTTCTAAAATAGGATCACGATAAATATCATTGAGGTCGTGTAACTCCATCAGTGAAATACCTCAGTGTCTGTTTGAGACCGGAAATGAACATGTCTACATCTTCTTCAGTGTTATAAATATAAAAACTGGCTCTAGCTGTTGCTGTTACACCAATGGTGCGCATAAGTGGCATGTTGCAATGATGACCTGCACGTATAGCTACTCCTTGCCTGTCTAGAATTGTACCAATGTCGTGAGCGTGAATGTTGGGGGAGTGTAGGGAAATTATTCCACCTCTCACGTTCATGTCTTCTGGTCCCAATGAACTAAACTCACCTATACTTTTCATTTCGTTTAATGCATATTGTGTTAGCTCTATTTCATGTTTACGAACATTTTCCATGCCTATTGTATTCAGATAATCTATAGATGCACCAAATGCAATGGCATCTCCAATGTTGGGGGTACCAGCTTCAAATTTCATTGGTAAATGATTCCATTTAGCTTTGTCGAACCACACTTCCAGTACCATTTCTCCACCTCTGAGAAATGGCTCCATAGTTCTCAATACGTCTTGTTTAACATATAAGACTCCTATTCCAGTGGGTCCTAGCATTTTATGGCCAGAGAATGCTAAGAAGTCACAGTCTAAATCGTTCACATCAATTGGTATATGAGGAACACTTTGTGCCCCATCTATTAGGATTGATGCTCCAACCGACCGTGCTTTCGATGTAAGGTATTCCACAGGATTTATTGTGCCTAGTGAATTCGATATGTGTACCATTGCTAGGAGTTTGGTCTTAGTGTTAATGATTGAGTCGATTTCGTCCAATTCAAGTTGGCCATCTTCGGTTACAGGTATGAAACGTAATGTTGCTTCTTTGTCTTTAGCGATTTTTTGCCATGGAACCAAATTGCTGTGATGTTCCATTTGAGTAAGAACAATTTCGTCACCTTTGTTGATATGTTCCATTCCCCATGTGTTTGCTATTAGATTAATGGCTTCAGTGGTATTTCTTGTCCATATGATAGATTCAGGTGTTTGGGCTTTAATAAACTTCGCAACTTTAAGTCTCGATTCTTCAAACAAATCTGTTGCTTCTATACTAAGAGCATGTACTCCACGGTGTACGTTTGAATTGTATTTTTCGTAGTAATCCACTAATTTCTGTATAACAGTTTTTGGTTTTTGAGTCGTAGCAGCATTATCTAAATAAACTAGTGGCTTTTCATATACTAGTCTGGAAAGAATTGGGAAATCCTTCTTGATTTTGTTAGCATTTAACATGTTTTTTCTCTTTTAAGTTAGAATGAAATTAAGGGTGATTTCTTGTTTAAGTTTTAGGAGTGATTGTTTTTTCGACTAGGCTTCCTATGGTGGTTGAGTCTAGAATATTGAATACAGCTTGATCCACGCTTTTCCATACTTCTCTTTGGGCACATGATGGAACGTGAACACATATGTTAGAGTTGTTTAGACAAGCTACAGGTGTGATTGTATGGCCTAAATATTCGACTACCTTACTAAGTTTAATAGAAGATGCTTCCATAGCTAATGAGTATCCACCATTTACACCGCGTCGACTTTGTATGACGCCGCTTTTGGTCAATTTGTGTAGAACCTGAGAAAGAAATGGTTTTGGAATTGAGGTGCGTCGAGCTATATCTTCAGCGTGTATGGCTTTGTCTTTTGTGTGTTGCGCTAAATCTACTAAAGCTCTAACACCGTAGTCTACTTTTATGGGAATATGCATTTTATTAATCCAATAGTTACTCTGTAGAAATTGATTCACTTTTTCCGATTATGGCTGCATTCAATGTGTGCCAAGACAAAGTCGCACATTTTATACGTGCAGGATATTCGGATATCCCTCGTAGGATTTCAAGATCTCCAAGTAGTTCGGAGTCAAAATGACCGGTTGATTCCTTGGTGATCATTTGGCGGAAAGTGGTAAAGAGTACTTTGGCTTCCTTTTCTGTTTTACCTTTGACTTCTTCTGTCATCATAGAAGCAGAAGCTTTGGATATTGCACAGCCTGATGCTTGAAAGCCAATTCCCACGATTACGTTGTTAGTTACATTAAGATATAGACTGATCTGATCTCCACATAACGGGTTGAAGCCATCTGCATTTCTGTTTGCATCAGATAATTTCGTGAAATTACGAGGTCGTCTATTGTGATCCATAATTATTTCTTGATACAGATCTTCAAGGTCAAACATCTTAAAACTCGAATTTATGTGCAGGCAGTGATTCTAGAAAATGTTTCGTTAGATAGTTATTCAAGTGATTGCTTTGAGTAGTTTCAATTATTTCGTTGGCAAATCCATAAATCAGAAGATGGCTTGCGGTTTCTAAATCAATACCTCGACTTCTCATGTAAAAGAGTGTTTCTTCATCTATATTTCCTGAAGTTGCTCCATGTGCACATTGTACGTCGTCAGCATAGATGAATAGGGCAGGTTTACTATCGATTTCAGCATCTGATGATAATAGTAAATTCATGTCTTTTTGGATTGCATCGGTTTTTTGTGCATTTTTTTGTACCCATACTGTTCCACCAAAAACTGCCTTAGATTTATCGGCAAGAATTCCTTTGTAGTATAGCCTGCTTTTCGTGTGTGGTTTAATGTGGTTGATGTTTATAAAATGATCCATGTGTTGAGTGTTAGAGGTTATATATAGACCGTTTAAATAACATGAACTTTCATTGCCGTCAAGTGAAACTAATAAATCATGTCTTCCCAGGGTGCTACCTTTAGAAAAAGATCTTGACGAAAAGGTACTTTTGTTACTTTGCTGAACTCTCGATATTCCTATGTGAAAGGCATCTTCACTTTCTAGTAGAATCCTGTCGTGTTGAATTTCAGCGTTTTCCCCCAGAATAATTTCAGATACTGAGTTGGTAAAGTAACGATTTTGAGAGATACCAACGTAAGTTTCTACAATTGATGCTTTGCTCATTGCGCCGGCCATTATGATGGTTCTAGGATGAGAAATAGTTGAAGTTGCTTTTTCTGTTGATATAAAGAGCAATTGTATGGGCGAATCTATTTGTTCTCCTTCTGGGATGTTAACGAATGCTCCATCACGTATAAAAGCTGTATTAAGAGCTAGGAATCCGTCATAATTTGAGGATGCGTAGACTCCAAGAGTTTTCTCAAGTAAATCAGTATGTAAATCAATCGCTTCATGTAGATTAATCACTTGAATCTTATTTGTGTGCATTAATGGTGTAGATAGTGCTTCTGAGTAATGGCCGTCCACGAATACTAAATTTATCCAGTTGCTTTGCCAAGGAGCGACTTGTTTTATGTCGGATAAATTTACGCCGTTGACATTAGTGTGTTGTTGATAAATGAAGGGTGTTTTGGCTATGGAGGAAACGTTAGTATACTTCCAGTTTTCATTATTTCTACGTGCCGTGGGGAATCCTAATTCACAGAAATGATTTATCGCAGTTTCTCTTTTCTCTTTGAGCCAAGGTGGATCCGTGGAGTTAAGGATCTTCGTGAATTCCTGGAAATCTGTTACATATCTTTGGTGTTCAGTGGATATCTTGTTCATGTTAGTATGATTTGTCAAATAAGGACTAAGAATATATAAATTACAATTTCAGGAAGATTTGACCCAGTCGTAACCTCTTTTTTCTAATTCCAATGCTAAATTCTTGTCGCCTGACTTTACGATCTTGCCATCTACTAGAACGTGTACGTAGTCAGGTGTTATATATTCTAGGATTCGTTGATAGTGGGTTACGATTACTACACTCTTGGAAGAAGATTGTATTTGGTTGACACCATTGGCAACTATTTTCAAGGCGTCTATATCTAAGCCAGAGTCGGTTTCATCCAATATAGATAAAATTGGGTCCATTAATGCCATTTGTAGAATTTCGTTACGTTTCTTTTCGCCTCCAGAAAATCCTTCATTCACAGATCGTTTTAATAAATCAGGAGTCATTTCAACGATCTGACGTTTTTCCTCTAGGAGTTTGTCATATTCGCGTATGCTTAGTTCTTTGAGACCTCGGTGTTCTCTGATAGCATCCAAAGCAGATTTGAGAAATAGCCAAGTGCGAACTCCTGCCAATTCGAGGGGATATTGGAACGCCATAAATATACCTTCACGTGCTCGAGTTTCTGGGTCCATTAAAATCAGATCATTACCATTATATAAGATTTCCCCATGAGTCACTGTGTATTCCGGTCGACCTGCTAAAGTGTTTGCTAAAGTGCTCTTGCCTGAGCCGTTTGGGCCCATTATGGCATGAATTTCACCAATATTGATTTTGAGGTTAATGCCCTTGAGTATTTCATTGTTAGCTATGGACACTTTCAAGTTATTTATTTCTAAAATCGGAGTGTTGTTTTTATGGTTTATGAATTCGCTCATCCTACTGTACCTTCT
>CAZSCD010000124.1:0-4423 GCA_964605345.1 uncultured Dehalococcoidia bacterium | reverse complement strand
ACTGCTGCAGCTGTAATTGAAGATGGATCAATAATTCATTCTAATGTAGTTTTGTCACAAGATGATATACATGCTAAGTTTGGTGGAATTGTTCCTGAGACAGCAGCACGTCAACATTTCACCACGATTTTCCCGGTTATCTCACAGTCTCTGGAAATTTCAGGAATAGAACTTGAACATTTGGATGCCGTTGCAGTTACTAATGGGCCTGGACTCGCTGGTTCTTTGATTGTTGGAGTCAATGCTGCTAAAGGCTTAGCTTTAGGAAATGCATTGCCTTTTGTTGGTGTAAATCATCTTGAAGGGCATATATATGCTGCATGGCTAGAAGGTTCAAATCCTGGAAAAGATCCAGGATTCCCAATCATATGTCTTATTACTTCTGGAGGTCACACAGATCTTATTTTCATGGAAGGACATGGACGATTTACATTGATTGGTAGGACACGTGATGATGCAGCTGGGGAAGCTTTTGATAAAGCCGCCCGTGTCCTTGGGTTAGGATTTCCGGGAGGGCCAGCCATACAACATATATCCGAATCAAGTATTGGAGAAAAAGATCGTTTCCCAAGACCTAGAGTAAAAGACTCTATGGATTTTAGTTTCAGTGGATTAAAAACTGCGTTGGTTAGGAGAGCAGAAAAGAAAGGAATATATCCTCAGATTTCAAAAGAAAACTTCAATAGTGGCCAAGTTGCAGATATGGCATCAGATTTCCAAGAAGCAGTAGTGGATTGTTTAGTTAAGCAAACATTAGAAGTAGCAAAACAATTTAAAGTCAAAGGAATATTGCTTGGAGGAGGAGTTGCTTCTAATAAATTATTACGTGATGAAATGGTGAAACGTTCGCCAGTGAAAGTTGTTATGCCGAAACCGAAGTTTTGTACGGATAATGCTGCTATGATAGGTGCCGCTGCGTATTTCGATTTACGTAATGGTTTTAGACACGAGTGGGATTTAGACGTGATACCTAATCTGAAGCTTGGGTAGTAAAACAGTGGATCTTAGAAGCGTCAGGAGATGGGACATCTAACAGATCAATTCCGACATTTCAGTTTTATGTTTTTAGGTGTTGTGGAATTGATTATGCTCCTGATAATATGTTTAGTGTGAATTTAAAAATCGATGATATAAAGGATATTATTCATTTAGAGTAAATATAATACACTGTAATAAAGTTTTGACTAATAACATAATGTAGAGGTTAGAAATGGAGCGTCCTATATTCAAAGAAATAGGTACTCTAGCAGAAGAATTAGATCCATCATCTATGGTAGTGGATGTTGAGGTCCTTGACAGTAACATAGAAAAAATGCACGCATTTTTCAGTGATAGAGAAGTTAAACTACGTCCTAGAGTAGATACCCACCTTTGTCCAGCGATTGCTCATAAACAGTTATTAGCTGGAGGGACTGTAGGAGGTATTGCGGTTGCCACTATAGGTCAAGCTGAAATATTTGCCGAATATGGATTCTCAGATATTCTATTGACCAACGTTGTGGTAACAAAACAAAAAATAGCAAGAGTTTGCGCCCTTGCTGGTATGGTGAATATATCTGTTGTTGCGGATGATTTAACTAATGTTCGTAATCTTTCTGATGCCGCAATTGAATGTAAAGTCAATATAGGTGTAGTTATTTCTTTAAATAATGGATTTGACTCAATTGGTGTTGCTTCTGGAAAACCTGCGGCAATCTTGGCGCAAGCAATTGTAGAATCAAAAGTATTAAAATTTGCTGGTCTTCTTGCTTATGATGCAGTTGTGCCTGGGACAGAAAACGAAGATATGGTTGGTTTGTTGATGAAATCTTATCAAAGCGCAATTGATACCAAACACGAAATTGAATGTTTAGGCATCAATTGTGATAGTTTGCGTATTGAAAGTACAATCAATTACGAAACTGCAGCTGATTTATCGGACGTTACTGAGGTATTATCTGGAACTTATGCTCTTATGAGTCAAGGTTATAGTGCTAATTGTTCTCAGTTTGAATTTGCTGCTAGGATTCTTAGCGTAGTCATTAGCACTCCAGAAAAAAATATGGCTATTATGGATGCTGGGCGTAAAACGATTGGGTCCGATTACGGGCTCCCAGTTATCGATAATGTTCCTGGTGCGATTGTTGAAGCTATGAGTGCTGAACACGGTACGATTAAATTGTGTGAGACTAATTTATCTATTGGAGATAAACTATGGGTTGTTCCGTGGGATATTGGAGAATCTATAAATTTACATGATTACATTCAAGTTGTGCGACAAGGCAAATTAGAAACAGTGTGGGATATTCCAGCTCGTGGAAAATATCGCTGATTTGTGGATTAGGAATATAAAATGGATGCATATAGACCTTTACCAGGAACAAAAACAATGGATTTGGATACACCTTGTTTACTAGTTGATTTGGATGCCCTTGAACATAATTATGGTGTCATTGCAGATACTTACAAAAATACTTCTACTAAAATGCGTCAACACACAAAGAATATCAAGAGTCCTGTACTTGCCAGAATGCAGATTGATGCAGGAGGTACTATGGGAGGGATTTGTGCAGCTAAAGTAGCGGAAGCAGAGATCATGCTTTCTGCTGGTATAACTGATATTTTGATTGCTAATCAAATAGTAGACCGTGAAAAGATTATTAGATTGTGTGCTCTTAATAGACATGGTGACGTGAAGGTATGTATAGATAGCGAGTCAAACGTAAGAGATCTTTCGGGAATAGCTCAACAACAGGGTGTAGAGATTGGAGTTCTGATTGAAGTCGAAACTAATATGAAAAGATCAGGTGTTAGATCTACAGAACAAGGTGTCGATTTAGCAAAAGTCGCAAATGATCTTCCTGGAGTAAAATTTCTTGGAGTTATGAGTCATCAACATCTAGAGAAGTTTATTGATGAAGAAAATAGAATCCTTTTGGCAACAGAATATTATGATGTTTGTTTATCCGTTAAGACTGCTATTGAAAATGCAGGTATACCAGTACATATAATTTCCTCAGGTGAAACCTTTTCCTATGATGCTGCTTTGACTAGTGGTGAAACAATTGAAGTTGAAGGTGGAACTTATGCTCTCATGGGTACCATGTATGGTTACATGAAGGAATTTAGGATTGCCAATAAAATACTTAGCACAATTGTGAGTAAGCCGAGTTCTTCGATAGCTATAGCTGATGTTGGTAGCAGAGCACTCTCAATTGTACCTGGTGGTTCTCCAACTGTTGAAGATATGCCAGGAGTAATTGTTGACCAAATTTACGACAACCATATCGTTTTGAAAATGGATGGAACAACATCACTTGAAGTTAATGATAAAATTTCAATTCTACCGTTTTACCAAGATATGTTAGTGAATCGGTGGGACCAATATATTGCAGTCCGAGATGGTGTAGTTGAAGACGTGTGGGACATACTAGCTCGTGGATGCTATCACTGATAGAATTCCAAACCTGAATTAGTTGACTTGCTGAATATTTCGGTAGTCTATCTGCCAATTGACCCTTAGGTTTAATTTGTATATATAATTGTGGAAATTTGACTACTAGGCTTATAGGCCACAAATAATTTAGTGATTAAATCCAGGCAATCATGATGTGAATAACATCTACATGTGTTGGTTCTAGTGAAAGAATCGTCCACAGTCTATTACTAATGTTTGTCCAGTTACGCTATCAGTTTTACAAAATGTGACTACTTGTTGAGCAATATCGTCTTTGCTAGCGGCTTTTTGTAGTACCGCTTCTTTTGTAGCTTTTGCTCGATATGAAGGATCCAAGTTAGATGTTGCTCGTGTTCCTTCTAGATAACCTGGGGCTATGCAATTAACGAGTATATTGGGGGCCAGAGCTACAGCCATGCAACGGGTTAGTTGATTTAACCCGGCCTTGGAAACCGAATATGCGATTGATGACCCAGATGGTCTCAAACCAGCATTAGACGATATGTTCACTATGCGTCCGGAGCCTTGATGTTTCATGATTTCCGCTACAGATTTAATGCACAACATAGGTCCAGTTAAGTTGACGTCGATTATTTTTTGCCATAAATCGTAAGTTAGGGCATCTAAATCACTAAATGAGACCCATTTGTTGAATGCAGCGTCGTTTACAAGAATATCAATTTGACCGAAAGTATCCATCACGTCTGACACCAGGTTATTTACTTGAGAAGGATTACTTACGTCACACTTTATAGATTTGGATTTGACGCCTAGGTTTTTCATCTGATTTACCACGTCTTCGGCTTCTGTATGACTATTTTGGTACACGACTACTATGTTGCTACCTTCATTAGCTAGGGCATGGCAAATTCGTGATCCCAGTCCACCGTTGCCTCCGGTTACTATAGATACCGTGTTTTTTAAATCCATTGAGTATCTCCATTATGTTAACTACTTAGATATTTGATTTTCGATTATAGCACTAGT
>CAZSCD010000123.1:0-6486 GCA_964605345.1 uncultured Dehalococcoidia bacterium | reverse complement strand
CAGTTTATGTGAAATAATTCCCGGTGGAGTTAGCAGTCCCGCAAGATCATGGCTTCCAGTTGGAGGTAAACCCATATTAATTAATAACGGGCAGGGATCTAAAATATGGGACAAAGAAAAAAACGAATACATCGATAATACATGCGCGTGGCGTCCAATGATATTAGGCCACAGCAATCCTGATGTATTGAGATCCATCAAATTAGCTGTGGATAAAGGAACAGGTTTTGGAACTTCAACAGAACTAGAACATTCATTAGCTCAAATAATCGTCACCACTTTCCCTTCAATTGACATGGTTAGATTCGTAAACTCAGGAACTGAAGCCGTCATGAGTGCACTAAGACTTTCACGAGCTTTTACAGGAAGGCAAAAAGTAATCAAATTTGAAGGAGGATACCACGGCCATGTAGATTCGATGCTTGTAGCAGCTGGTTCTGGAGCTATTTCCCACGGCATACCCAACAGTAAAGGAGTAGACGCTAATCATTCTGCGAATACTCTTATAGCCAATTACAACGACATTAATAGCGTAGAGGCTATCTTTAATACCTACCCCGAAGATATTGCTAGTGTAATTGTAGAACCAGTAGCAGGTAACATGGGCGTAATACCTCCTCAAAAAAATTTCCTTGGCGAATTACGGAAAATCACTCGTAAATTTGGTGCGCTATTGATTTTCGATGAAGTTATCACTGGATATAGAATCCACTATCAAGGAGCGCAAAAGATCTACAATGTGGATGCCGATATAACTTGCCTAGGAAAAATCATTGGTGGAGGATTACCTGTGGGCGCCTACGGAGCCAAACGTGAAATCATGGAAATGGTCTCTCCCCTCGGAGAGCTGTACCAAGCTGGTACTCTCTCAGGAAATCCAATTGTTATGGCAGCTGGATCAAAAACGTTAGAGTTGCTTAACAACTCGAACACATACCAAGAATTAGAATATAAATCACATCAATTAGCTACGGGACTAGAACAGACCTTTAAGAAAGCCAATGAACCTGTTCAGATCAATCGAGTAGGTTCAATGATGACTCTTTTCTTTACCTCTAAATCAGTAACAAACTATCACTCAGCATTTCAATCTAACACTGAAAGATTTGCCGAGTTTTTCCACGGAATGTTAAAATTAGGTGTTTATTTACCACCGTCTCAGTATGAAGCCATGTTCGTTTCAACAACTCACAGCGATTCTGATATCCAAACAACAATAGAGGCTGCAGAAAAATCTCTGTGGCTTACCATGAAGAAATAATAGTGTCAGCCTATCTATAGAATATTATTACGAATCATGGCAATAGATTCAGACACACTTCTTTCTTGATTAAAAATTGCGGATCCAGCCACCAAAATCCTTGCACCTGCACTCACTACTTTAGAAGCATTATTGGCACTTATGCCTCCATCAACTTCCAAATCTGTTGTAAGATTGTTATCATCTATGAACTGTCGCATTTTAACAATCTTATTTATCGTAGATGTGATGAATTTTTGACCTCCAAAGCCAGGGTTAACCGTCATAATCAAAACCTGATCTAGGTCAGGTAATATTTCTTCCACTGCTGTTACATTCGTCGCTGGATTCACAGCTATTCCAACTTTTACGCCGAGTTCTTTTATTTGATGTACAACTCTATGTAAATGAGTACAAGCTTCAAAATGAACAGTTATGATATCTGCGCCAGCTTCGCAAAACTGATGAACAAAGCGTTCTGGTCTATTTACCATCAAATGTACATCCAATGGAATATCAGTCCAACGCCTAACAGCAGCTACTGTAGATGGACCTATAGTTAAGTTAGGCACAAAATGCCCATCCATAATATCTATATGTATGTAATCAGCACCACCCTCATCTGCTTCTAATATTTGTTCTCCTAACCGGCTAAAATCAGCAGATAATATTGAAGGTGCGATTTTAACTTGAACATCAAGTGACATTCTCTGCCTCCAAATCCAATCTTGCACGAGCAATAGCCTGTGTTACCTGATCACTTGAAGTGCCTCCATATACATTACGTGAATTGACAGATGAATCTACGTTTATAGACAACACATTTTCATCAAAAAGTTCGGAGAATTGCTGGTACGTAGCAAGTGTTAATTCATCAAATCTTTTTCCTTCGCTAATAGCATGATTTGACAGTTTCCCAACCACGCCGTGAGCTTGTCTGAATGGCATTCCCTTACGTACCAGATAATCTGCTAAATCTGTAGCAAGTAAATATCCCTTTTCAGTAGCTTCAAGCATTTTATCTTGATTAACAGACATAGTTGAAACCATATCAGACATAACATATAGAGTAGATGTTATCGTATCAACCGAATCAAAAAACCCTTCTTTATCTTCTTGCAAATCTCTATTGTAGGTAAGAGGAAGACCTTTAAGAAGAGTAAGAAGAGCAACCAAATTACCGAAAACTCTACCACTCTTGCCCCTAGCAAGCTCAGCAAAATCAGGGTTGCGTTTCTGAGGCATTAAACTACTTCCAGTAACGTATTCGTCACTTATATGTATGAATTCAAATTCAAAAGAATTCCATTGTACCAGTTCTTCTGCAAGCCTCGAAATATGCATCATGCAACAAGCTGTAGCTGAATGGAAATCCAACAAGAAATCTCTATCCGAAACAGCATCCATACTGTTTGCAGTAATCGACTTGAAATTTAATTCTCTCGCCAAGTATTCCCTGTCTATAGGATATGGTACACCTGCCAATGCGCCACTTCCCAATGGCAAAACATCAGATCGTTCAAGTGTTTGTTGATATCTATTCCTATCTCTAGCAAACATTTCGTAATATGCCAACATGTGATGCGCAAACAACACTGGTTGTGCTCGTTGCAAATGTGTATATCCTGGCATTATAACTTTAGAATGAGATTCGGCTTGAGAAATCAAAGCCAATCTCATAGTGTGAATCAAGGTCAAAATCTGAGGTATAACATCTTTAACATAAAGACGTATATCTAAAGATATTTGATCGTTTCTAGAGCGTCCTGTATGAAGAAGTCCAGCTGCTGAACCAATTTTATCAAATAAACGATTTTCGATATTCATATGAATATCTTCGAGGTCTTTCCGCCATGGAAAGTTACGATTCTCAATTTCAACTCGTATTTCTTTCAGGCCACCAACAATCGTCTCAACTTCAGAATTCGGGATGATTCCCTGTTTACCTAACATACGCGCATGAACTATTGACCCAACAATATCATATTTGTACAAACGTCTATCATAATTTATAGAAACTGTATAATTTTCCTTCATATAGACAAAGCCTCATCTTCAGAAACCATGTGTCTGAAACACATCTATGGTCTTCAAGTTATCCACAATTCAAGTTGCCAAATAATTTAACTTAATCGCAAAACATCTATAGTGTCATCAATATACTAACGATTAAACTCGGGGAATTGCTTATTACCCACATTTCTTGCTGACACAGTCAATATTTTCAATAAACCCTCTGCATCAACATGATCGTACGTCCCAATGTCTTCCATCGAAGAATCTTCAGTGTACAAGGAATTTGGCATACCCTCTATGGTATCTTCCGCAGCCTCAAAATTCACCGTACCTTTATATAAACGAACAGATATAGTACCTGTCACTAAACGATTCATAGTTTTAATAGCGGCTAATGCTGCCGTAGTTGATAAATCCATCCAATAACCTTGGTATATCTGTAAACTTATTATCTTCGATAGAATGTCATGTAAATCTCTAGCTCGTCTATCTAATATGAATTGTAATAAAAATTCATAAGTACTACCCAACAATTCAACTCCAGGAGCTTCATAAATACCACGAGATTTGACTCCAACAAATCTATTTTCGACTACATGACTGCCAATTCCAACTCCATGACATCCTGCTAATTGATTCGCTTTTTTAAAAATATCAACTAGATCCAGAGTTTCATCATTAATAGCCACTGGCCTGCCTTTTTCCCATGTAATTTTTATTGTCTGATATTCATCTGGAGCATCCCATGGCCACACACCCATTTCAGGTTTAACAAAATCAGAGGAGATTTTTACGTTTTCTAAATCTCCAGCTTCGTGTGTCAATCCTAGAAAATTAGCATCCGTAGAATAACGTGCGTCGTCTGAAGATTTAATTGGTAATCCATGATCTCTGCAATATTCAATCATTTTACGTCTACCAGAAAAAACACTCACAAACTCTGGGTCTCTCCAAGGCGCGTATATCTCAACATCTGGATCCAACATATTTGCAGCGATTTGGAAGCGCACTTGATCATTTCCACGTCCAGTAGCACCATGAAACAAAACACTAATATCTCTAGCACGAAGCTCCGGCAGTATAGCATCAACTGTAACAGGACGAGCCACGCCCGTAGTATTCCAGTAGCCACCTTCATAACGAGCCTGTGCTTGTATTATTTTCAAACCTGCCTCTGATAAAGCTTCTTGGCCAGAAATAATAGACGCTTTAGCGGCACCACAATTTAATAATCGTTGCACAATAGTACTGAGGTCTTGTTCATCTGGTTGTCCAAGATCTACTGTGAAACATTCTATCGAAAACCCTTTTGAATTCAACCAATGAACTATAGTGCAGCTATCCAAGCCACCAGATACAGCTCCTCCAAGTACAGTGATTCCTCTTTTTTTCAAATCACGCCAATTCATAATTCACTCTGATTAACATTTACACTAACTTCATTACAGATAATTTGAATCTCTACTCCGCATATCATAACCGTCAAACATTATATTCCTCAAGTAATCAAATCATCTCTTAACAGAATCCACTTTCGATTTGTTATTTGCTTTCATCCACAATGGTTAACCCAATTTCCAATCTTTCCACTGCTTGATCGATTTCATCTTTAGTAACAGTCAATACAGGCATTAGTCTAACAGCATTAGGCCGTAACGGATTCAACAACAAACCAGCATCATTACAAGCCGATACCAAAGATGCTGAGATATCATCATCAAATTCCATAGCCCAAAGTAACCCAATTCCTCTTAAATCCACTACACAATCATATCTGTCTTTAACATCATTTAGTTTATCAGCCAAGTATTCTCCCATTTTAGCAACATGATTCGGTACATCATTGTCGATAATATACTTAGTGGATGCAAATGCAGCTGCACATGTCAAAGCATTACCTCCAAAAGTTGATCCATGATCTCCTGGTTGAAAAACTGAAACATGTTCCTTTGCCATGAACGCACCTATAGGTACACCACCACCCAAACCTTTTGCTAATGTGATCACATCTGGTTCTATTCCAAATGTTTGATATCCAAACAATGTACCTATACGACCAAGTCCTGTTTGAACCTCGTCAAAAATCAATATCAAATTATTGTCGTCACACCACTGTCTAACTTCCTGCAGATAATTGAGTGAAGGCAGATTAACTCCCCCTTCACCTTGCACTGGCTCTATCATAATAGCCACGGTCTTATCCGAGGTCGCTTTTTTAATATCAGTGATATTGTTATATTCAACATATGTGAAACCATCCGGTATTGGTTGAAATATTTGTTGATAGCTAGGCTGTGCTGTAGCTGCCACCATCGCCAACGTTCTACCATGAAAAGAGTTAAATGCTGTGACAATCTCATATGCACCATCTAGGTGCATTTTGCCATATTTTCGAGCTAATTTAACGGCACCTTCATTTGCTTCAGCGCCACTATTACATATAAAAATTTTATCCAAACAACTATTTTCTACCAAAATTTGTGCCAGTTGTATTTGTGGAATTGTATAAAACTGATTAGACGTTTGCAGCAAAGTTTTAGATTGTTCTACGATAGCATCTGAAACAACAGCGTTTGAGTGTCCAACGTTATTTACAGCCCATCCTGATGTAAAATCAAAATATTCCTTACCTTTGTCGTCCCAAACTTTAGAACCAAATCCTCGAACCACAACAACGGGTTGTCTACGAGCACACGCCATGTAATATTTATTCTCCATAGCTTTCCAATCAACGGACATTTAACTATCTCCTCCTAGATGTTGTTTTAATGTTATGAAACATCTATGTGAATGCATAAGTTAACTTGTTATCATAATAGATTCATATGTATAGATTATTTACTACCTACAACATTACTGTCTAAGATATATATGTGCCTATAGCCTTATCAGACATAGAATCAATCAACGCGTGAGACTTTCGGCCATCAATTATACGAGCTATTCCACCATTTTTTAAGGTCAGTAAACAAGCCTCGAGTTTTGGTATCATTCCTCCAGCCACAACATTGGAACTTATCAATCCTTTGATTTGAGGTTGAGTAAGTTTAGGGATAACTTTGTTAGATGTATCCAAAACTCCTTCAACATCTGTAAGAAATATCAGTTGTTCAGCTCCAATCGCTGAAGCAATTTCTCCTGCAGCGGTATCGGCATTAATATTAAGTGTTCGAGTTTTTTCATCGAGCCCCAAAGAAGGAATTACGGGGACGACCCCGGCCAGGCACAGA
>CAZSCD010000122.1:0-16264 GCA_964605345.1 uncultured Dehalococcoidia bacterium | reverse complement strand
TTTTGTGTGTTCATCAATTGTCAACGATACAGGAGTTCCGATAAACTGGTGAATCGGTATCTTATCTAATCCACCAATATCATGTTTGTCGATACTTTTCCCGCCATCAACACTTTTATGCCTACCTGCTAAATAGATAGTCCCATCAAAATATCTAAAACACTTACGCCACCCTTCATTGGGTACTCGTTTTTCCTGTATGTGTCTTGCGTGTCCTTCTTCTGTTGCCCACTCATCAATAGTCTTTTGGTCTATATCAACCTTGTATGATTGTAATGTTCCAATATCTTCTACCAAATTATTTTCGTGTTCTTTGATCATTCTAATATTCCCTCCATCATTGAAAGTGATGAATTCTCATTACCGCAATTAGTTTATGGAACAAAGCTTACAGTAGTCGCATAACATTGAACAATAATCTATTGACATAACGCATATATATCGCACTAATATAAAACGTCGTTTTATATTTATTTTTTATATGTAATAAAGTTCATATACATCGTTTCGGGTGAAGTTGTGGATAAGTATTCATGGACTAAAATTGTAAGAAATTCCTTCAGTACTCACAAAAACTGGTCCAAGGTTTGGCGTTACCCTGAACCTAAAAAGGAATATGACGTAATTATCGTAGGTGGAGGAGGACACGGTCTCGCAACTGCTTATTATCTAGCCAAGGAACATAACATCACTAACGTAGCAATACTTGAAAAAGGTTATATCGGTGGTGGGAACGTTGGTAGAAATACTACGGTAGTAAGGTCTAATTACTTGTGGGACGAATCTTCTCACCTTTACGAGAAATCCTTGAAAATGTGGGAAGGCCTTTCTCAGGAATTGAATTTTAATGTTATGTTTAACCAAAAAGGCGCACTTAACCTAGGTCACTCTCTCCAGGATATGCGTGATATAGAACGACGAGTAAATTCGAATAGGCTCAATGGGATAGATGCGGAAGTTTTGGATGCCAAAGAAGTAAAACGAATAGAACCTATAATTAACACCTCACCCGATTCACGTTTTCCGATCATGGGCGCTTCGTATCAGAAACGAGCTGGTACAGCACATCATAACCCCGTCGCATGGGGATATGCTCGTGCCGCTGATGCCCTTGGAGTAGATATTATTCAAAATTGCAAAGTGACCGGTATATCCAGAGACAATGGTCGCGTATTAGGCGTGGAGACATCAAAGGGGTTTATCGGATCAAAAAGGATAGGTGTAGCTGTGGCCGGTCATGCCAGCGTTCTTGCAAAAATGGCTGGAATACGTTTGCCCATAGAAACACATCCTTTGCAGGCTTTGGTTTCCGAACCCATTAAACCAATTATGAACACTGTAGTGATGTCGGGTGCCGCCGTACATGCATACATTAGTCAATCCACTAAAGGCGAGTTAGTAATAGGAGCTGGGATAGATACCTATAACAGTTATTCTCAAAAAGGAAGCTTTTCAGTGATAGAGCATACCTTGGCGGCGGTGGTTGAACTGTTTCCAATGTTTAGTAGGCTCCGCATGTTACGTTCATGGGCAGGAATAGTTGATATTAGTCCTGATGCTTGTCCTATCTTGGGTAAAACTCCTTTGGACGGTTTGTATTTTAATTGTGGGTGGGGCACTGGTGGATTCAAGGCTACACCAGGGTCTGGCTGGGTATTTGCTCATACGATCGCTAATGATCAACCGCATCCATTAAATGAACCATTTAACCTCGAACGCTTTAATACCGGATATCTCATTGATGAACATGGCGCCGCCGGAGTAGCTCACTGAAGGAGTTTGTTTGTAGATGTTATTGATACCTTGCCCTTGGTGTGGACATAGAAATGAAACAGAGTTCTCCTATGGAGGAGAAGGTCATATCATTCGACCAGAAGACCCTTCCACAGTATCTGATGAACAATGGGCAGATTATCTATTCATGCGAAAGAACACCATCGGCCATCATAGCGAAAGATGGATTCATTCTGCTGGATGCAGACGGTGGTTCAATGTTGAACGTGATACGGTTACACAAAGAATCTTATCTTCTTACAAGATGGGTGAATCATGACTCAACGTTTTCGTCAGCCTGAAGGTGGAAGAATAGATCGGCAAACCCCACTGACGTTTACTTTTAATGGCAAGCGTTACCAAGGATATAGAGGAGACACACTCGCATCTGCTCTATTAGCTAATAATTTACATTTAGTTGGACGTAGTTCCAAATATCACAGACCGCGAGGCATCATAGGTAGTGGGACTGAAGAACCCAATGCTCTTGTTCAACTAGAAAAAGGTGCATACACGTCACCTAATTATCTATCAACTGAAATTGAGTTATATGAAGGCCTTATAGCCACAAGCATTAATTGTTGGCCAAGTCTGAAATATGACTTCATGGCAATAACTAAACTGCTTCTGAGGTTTATGACTCCCGGGTTTTATTATAAGACGTTCATGTGGCCTAAAAAATTCTGGAGGAAGTACGAGTATTTCCTACGAAGACTTTCGGGACTAGGCGTTTCTCCAAACCAACTTGATCCAGATAGATATGACAAAATCAACACTCATTGTGACGTACTGGTCGTGGGAGGAGGACCAACTGGACTGGCTGCAGCTTTGGAGGCTGGACGCACTGGGGCCAGAGTGATTCTTGCTGACGAACAGAACGAATTTGGTGGCACATTATTAAGTAGTCGCGAAACAATAAACGATGGTACGTCAATGGAGTGGGCTAGTTCTGTGATTGAAGAATTGGCTGGTATGGAAGAAGTACGTTTGTTCCCTCGAAGTACTGTAGTTGGATATTATGATCATAATTTTCTAATTATGTTGGAAAAAGTGACTGACCATCTACCACTGAATGACAGGAAAAAACCACAGCCACGCGAACGTCTTTGGAAAATACGTGCTAACCAGGTAGTCATTGCGACTGGTGCCATTGAACGTCCGTTAGTTTTTCCAAACAATGACCGCCCGGGCGTAATGATGGCCTCTGCAATATCTGTTTACCTAAATCGCTATGGTGTAAAACCAGGGGTGAGGCCGGTGATATTCACTAATAATGATAGTGCATACCAAACCGCGTTAGATCTTACTGACGCTGGAATTACAATTGAGGCAGTGGTTGATACACGAAAAGACCCTCAAGGTCCTTTACCCACTCAAGCTAGGCAAAGAGGTATTACGGTGTTTGATGGCCACGTGATTGTTGAAGTATATGGAAGAAACCACGTGAAAGCCGTTGCGTTGATGCCCTTAGATGATTCATCTAATAGCGTTACTGGAAACGTTCAAAAGATACGATGCGACGTAGTTGCTGTATCTGGTGGGTGGAATCCACGGGTCCACTTACACTGTCAGTCAGGAGGTAAAGTTGAATTTGACGACATAAAGGCTTGTTTCATACCTAAAGAATCAATTCAAGAAGAACGTTCAGCAGGCTCCTGTAATGGTACGTTCAGTTTGAGTAACTGCATATCTGAAGGTATTACAGCAGGTGTTGTCTCTTCTCATGCTGCCGGATATGGAAATGGAAGTCCTTCTTTGGAAACCCCAGATACTTCTGAAAAAAGTCAGGATCCGCTTAAGGCAATGTGGGCTGTACCTTCAAGAAAATATACATATGCACTTAGACAATTTGTTGATATGCAAGAAGACGTAACAGCTTATGATATCTGGCTGGCTGTTAATGAAGGTTATCAGTCTCATCAGATTCTTCATCGTTATATACAACTTGGAATCGGTACAGACCAAGGCAAACTTGGCAATGTTAATGGCATGGGGATCCTGTCTGACATTAGAGGAGTAAATATAGGATCCGTAGGTGCCACAACCTTTCGTCCTGTTTATACACCAATTACATTTGGATCCATCGCTGGCAGTGATATAGGACCAGAATTGTATGCTCCAATTCGTAAAACTCCTATACATCAATGGCATGTTGAAGCCGGTGCTCCTTTTGAAAACGTTGGAGAGTGGAAACGTCCCTGGTATTATCCAAAATCAGGTGAAACTATAGACGATGCCGTAAATAGAGAATGTTTAACCACTCGCAATAGTGCTGGAGTTTTTGACCAATCCACTCTCGGGAAGATTGATATACAAGGCCCAGATGCTGCTGAATTTCTCAATAGAGTGTATATGAATAACTGGCTCAAACTCGGTATTGGTCGCTGTCGTTATGGAATTATGCTTGGAGAAGATGGGATGGTGTTGGATGATGGTGTCACTGCACGGTTATCGGAGAATCACTTTCAGATGTTCACGACTACTGGTGGAGCTGCGACTGTAATGACTTGGTTAGAAAATTGGTCACAAACTGAGTGGCCTGAACTTAAGGTTTATTTCACATCGATCACCGATCACTGGTCAACGATGTCTGTTGTGGGACCTAATGCTCGTAGCATTGTTTCTAAATTATGTAATGATATAGATCTTTCAGCTGAGGAATTTCCGTTTATGTCGTTCCGAGAAGGCACCGTATCAGGAGTGCCTGCTCGAATATTTCGAGTAAGCTTCACGGGTGAATCAAGCTTTGAGATAAACGTGAATTCAAACTACGGTAGGTATATCTGGGAAGCCATTATGGAGGCGGGAGAAGAATATAATATAACTCCATGGGGAACTGAGAGTACACACTTGATGCGCGCTGAAAAAGCTTATCTGATTGTTGGACAAGATACAGATGGCTCTGTCACGCCTGGAGATTCAGGAATGGATCGGATGATTTCTAAAACCAAAGATTTCATTGGAAAACGTTCGTTGTCGCGTCCAGATTCAGTTCGAGAAGATCGTAAACAGTTGGTTGGGCTTTTGACGGAAGACTCGACGAAAGTCCTACCTGAAGGTGGACAAATAACACAAAACCCTCATGAATCAATACCAGCAGCTATGATTGGGCATGTTACATCAAGTTATTGGAGTGCTAACCTAAATCGTTCAATTGCTATGGCCGTGATCAAAGGGGGACATGCTCGCATGGGAGAAAAGGTATATATATACATTAGAGATGGAAATAATCCAATCAGCGCAATAATTGCAAATCCAGTATTTTATGATCCTGAAGGAGTCAAGCTTCATGCTTGAAAATATACGTGAGGAAACTCCTTTAGTTCAATTCCTCAAAGAGGAACTAGGCCATACTCCAGCATCAAATGCTGGAGTTCAACTTTTCGAGCGTCAACTATTAGGTCACATTAATCTACGTGGTGAATCAACAGACCCGAAATTCCTTGTAGCCACAGAGGAAGTGTTAGGATTTAAACTTCCTCTAGAAGCCAATACAGTTGTTGAAAATGGAGTTGTAACTGGACTTTGGTTAGGTCCGAATGAATGGTTAATATTGACTCCGCCGCATTCTGAAACCGAAATCATTAGGAATTTAAAAACAACTCTTGGAAATATTTTCTCTGCAGTCAACGACATTAGCGGTGGACAGACCGTAATAAACTTGCAAGGCGAAAACGTACGAGATGTTTTAAACAAAGGTTGTACATTGGACTTACATCCTAGAGTGTTTGGCCCCGGATTTTGCGCACAAACCCATCTAGCTAAAACAAATGCATTAATATGGCAGCGAGACAACTCTCCATCGTTCGACATTATCGTTCGTCGTAGTTTTGCAGATTATCTCGCTCGTTGGATAAAAGATGCTTCTCAGGAATATGGCATTGCAGTCGTTTCTCAGCCAACCAATTAATCGCCCATATAGCACGAATCTTGTATATTAGCTATTTTGAACTTTCGGAACACTGGCAGATTCTAATAGTTTTTTCAATTCTTCTATGTGAACTTTTGAAGGACGGATTGAAGGAGGACGAGGTGGACCAGTTTTTAATCCAACTTCTTCCATCGCAGCTTTAATAAATGGACCTTCACCACCAGTATATTCAAGCACTGAATAAATCCATTCTAACCATCTCCATTTAAATTGAGAGAGAATCTCAGGTACGGTTTCATAATCTTTTGCTTGCAAAGCTTTCCAAATTCTATTCGGATAATCAGGCCAAAAATTGCTTATATGAGTAATAAACCCATTAGCTCCTAAAATATTACTCCAAACATGAGAATGACTATTATCTATAACAACTAAATCATCAGAAAAAGCTCTTAATCCATCTTGGAATAATTTAGAATCTGGTGCGGACCATTTAACAGATTTCACACTGTCAATTTCACCAATTCTTTTCACTAGATCAACACTCATAGTTAATCCTTGCCACCAGGTATGATAAAGAATCAAAGTTACATCTGATTCAGAATCAACAATTTCAAATAATCGTAATACATCACTTTCAGTTGATTCATAATAATAAGTAGGACTAAGTTGCACTCCATCAAGACCTATATCAGATGCATGTCTAGCTAATTTTATTATTTCTCTATAATCTGTATGTTGAATACTACTTAATACAGGAACTCTTCCATTAGCTACTTCCAAAGCAACTGTCATAAGTTCTTTTCTTTCTTCTGTATCTAATACCGGATGTTCTCCTCCAGCTGCAGCAACTAATAATGTGCCATTACCAGTAACTACACCACCTTTTATCATAAATTCTAAATTGTCTCTGTAAGCATCTAAATCAAGAGTAAAATCCTCTTTAAAAGGCGTTGTTACTGCAACCATAGGGCCACAAAGCCAATCTCTTATCGTATTTTCAGTCATAGACATGTTTTATTACTCTTGCCAATCATTCACAAATTAGCTACATTCTGTGCCCTACCCTCTAAATATGCTATTACGTTAGACACACATCCTTCATTCAAGCTATCAACTCCTTCAGGCGTCTGATCCGCTGTATGTGGAGTCAATATCACCTGTTCACATTCAAGTATCGGATGATCTGCAGGCAATGGCTCCTGTTCAAATACATCCAATCCAGCTCCTGCCAGATGCCCGGAATTTAATGCATCTATCAGCGCTGCAATATCAATTAACTCTCCTCGCCCACCATTTACGAATATAGATCCTGTTTTCATCATTCCAAATTCACGTTCACCCAGCATATGGCGACTATCGTCACTCAACCTTACCTGAATACTAACTACATCAGATTCCACAAGTAACTCATCCAACTCCACAAACTTCACTCCCAAAGACGTCTCTCTTTCTTTAGATGGATTGAAGGTCCAAGCTATAACTCTCATACCAAGCGAATTTGCTATTCTAGCTACTTCTCCTCCAATATTCCCAACGCCTATTAACCCTATAGTCTTGTTCTTCAAATATACGTTCTTAGGACTCGCAGACCATCTCCCCAACCTCAACTCATTAGTCTGATAAAATCCGCGCTTAGCCACCGCAAACATCAATCCAATAATATGTTCTGCTACATACGGAGCGATCTTACCGGGTTGATTACACACCGTTATACCAAGTTCCCTGGCCGACTCCATATCAATCATGTCCGTACCTATCGAACACGTTGCTATCAAGTCAAGGTCAGGAAGATATTCGAGCGTCTCTCGATACCACTTCATCGACCCTCTGGTATTCATAATTACCCTGGCTCCACGTACACGAGACAATTGTTCATCTATTGAAACCGGCCTATCAGTAAACAACTCTACGTCTCCATAGGGTTTCAGGCGATCTAAGTGTTTTGATCCTTGTATCTGAGCAGGCTCATCCCCAGGTATTACTATTTTGATCCTATCTGTCATCTCCATTTACTCTCATATATTTTGAACTACGGATTGAAAGGTAGTCTGGCAACATTACTTTTAGCCGTAAAACTCACTCTCTGTCTCTCCAAATGAGCGATCCAATGCCAAGAGAATCTCGTCAATTTCGCTACGTGTGATGGCTAAAGATGGCCCCATGGAGACAGACCATGAACGTCCACGAACACCAGTGCCCAATATTAGACCATGGTTACGAAGTTTTTCAGCCACTTTCTTAGCTACTTCTTCTTCACTAGGAAAAGCTTTCTTGATTTTTAGATCGTTGGTCAATGTAACCTCAACCAGAAGACCTAGTCCTCGAACTTCGTCCATTATCCTATGTTCTTTCTTCATTTCCTGTAGCTGTTCCATGAAATAAGCTCCCATATCCGCCGAGTTCTGAACCAATTTTTCTCTCTCAATGATCTCTATGTTCTTAAAAGCTGCTGCTGCGGTTACTGGGTGCCCTCCAAATGTCATCGTCTGTTCGAAAATATTTTCCTCTCCAGCAAATACCTCCGCTACTTCTCTAGTCGCAATTACCGCTCCTATGGGCATGTAAGTGCTACTTATGCCTTTGGCCACTGTCATTATGTCTGGCACCACTCCCCAATGTTCCACACCGAACATCTTTCCAGTACGTCCAAATCCAGTAACCACTTCGTCCGCTATAACCAATACGCCATATTTATCACATATCTCTCTTATCATAGGCCAGTACTCGGCTCCTGGAACTACCACAGGCCCACCAGTTACTGGTTCTGCAATGAAGGCAGCAATGGTGTTGGGACCGTGGAACAAGATAAGGTCTTCGACGGCCTGAGCACACTTCACCGCGCATTCAGAGGATGTCTTATCACCCATGCCGCAAAAAGGAGGATGTGGCTGAGGAGCATACACCATTCCAGGATAGGCTGGCTCATAATCTAACAACGGCCTGTTCGCTCCCGTCCAAAGGACCTGACCAATAGCACCGTGATATCCTTGCCGTCGGCTGATAATCTTGTAGCGTCCCGTTTCTCCTCTACGTTTATGGTAGGCACGAACAATTTTGACTGCAGTCTCATTTGCTTCGGATCCACCTGTTACAGGCCAAGTACGTTCTAGGCTCCCTGGAGTAATCTGCGCAAGTTTTTCAACCAACTTAGATAAAGATTCAGTGGCAGTGTTGATTGGGTAATAGCTCAGTTTCATCATCTGGCCACGAACAGCATCTGCTATTTCAGTACGTCCATACCCAACGTTGACTGAAGCATAGCCAGCATTGACGTCTATCCAGCTCTTGCCCTCTGAATCTGTAACTCTAATGCCTTTACCCTCAACAACAATTGGAGGATTGCCTTCCTCAGCCATTTTCACCCAATCCATACCAGACATCCAGAGATGATCTAACGCAGACTTTCTAATTGCATCTATGTCTTGTTCGTTTACCACTTCACTCTCCATAATCTTATATAAAAAGAATCACTTAGTATCAACAAAAGTGAGAATCTTAGTTAGAGAATAAATCTAAAATGTTTCCAATCCCGCTACCATCCATTCTATATAGTTCTGTATATCCACATTTAACACAGGCAATAGTGGCATATTTTTGGTTTTGTAAATTCAAGAATCTAGATATACCAGACCCTGTAGTTCGTATCTCTCCTGACTTATGTTCGATGCCTTTGCACTTTATACATGAATATCCTTGTTTGACCACAATAAATCTCCTTAATATATTAAAATTTACGGAATAACGGATGCGCCACGTACGCCAACATCTAGCCTATGGATACTGTGGTTATAGGCCACGTTTACGTACAAGGATTTGTCCCAAAAACAAACGTTATTTACTCCATTTCCTCCAGCATCATAACTAATCAACAACTCTCCCTTGTCTACATCTAATACATCTACAATCGATCCTGGATTGCGTGACACCCATAATCGACCATATTCATCAAATCTAAACCCAGATAAACTTGAGGTAGGGAATTCAAACACAATTCGTTTGTTGGTTAATGTCCCATCTGGAAGGCGTTTGTATTCGAGTAATCGCCTTGTCTTCACCTCGCCCACAAAAAAACGACTCTCGTCATCTGGATGAAATGCCAACCCATGAGGATAAGCAATCCTATCGTCTATCCTTATAACTTTCCCTGGGTTATTATCAGCATCCATATCTATCATGTATACAGCGCCTATAGGATTCTCTATGTCATTACATTTACATTCGTCTCTATTCGTAAAATGTTTCGGAGTTCCACAACGAGGATCTGCAAAATAAACGTTGCCTTTGGAGTCCAAACAAACTTCATATATGCCTTTATACGACGTACCTTCATAATTATCGGTAAGTACCTCTAATTGTCGAGTTACAGGATGTATACGACTAATTCTAGAGTTGTCATCTCTACCATCATTACCACCACAATCTGCAACCACAACATTTCCGTACGCATCCACTCTTAGTCCATTGACCTGTCCTCCAACGTGTGCCCAAACTTCTACCGTACCATCCGGAGTCATTCTTCCAATAGTGCCGTTCCGAACATAGCCCCCAAAATAGAAATTTCCCTGTTTATCGAATATTGTACCCTGACAATAGTCCATATTTGCTACAACGGGAAATGGAGTCAATTCTTTGGGCAATGCAGGAATGATTTTTCCATCGGTCATAATATATCTACTCCTTAATAATCCAACCTAACACTAAATGATATCTATTTATATACTTCAGGATTTACGCAAGTCAATAATCTTTCACCTTTTACTCCATTTAGGAGATTGGCAGCAGATATCCTAGACATCTCGCGTCTGGTTCTGAAACTTGCACTCCCTATGTGTGGAACTATCACGCAATTATCCAGAGTCAATAGGGGATCGTTCATGTGTATAGGTTCTGGATCTGTTACATCCAATCCAGCTCCAGCTATTTCACCTTTGGAGAGAGCGTTATACAAAGCTTTCTGGTCAACAATGGGTCCTCTGGCAGCATTAACTAATATAGCAGTTGATTTCATCTTAGACAAAACATCATCATTGATTAAATGGCGAGTTGTATCATCCAAGACAGTGTGAATTGATACGAAATCTGATTCTCTAAAAATAGTATCCAAATCCACAAAATTAAGCGGGAAATCTGATTCCAAGTCCTTCCTTTGTGTCACATCGTAATACAATATATTCATTTCGAATCCAAGACAACGTTTTGCAACTGCTAGTCCAATTCTACCCATGCCTATAATCCCTATCGTTGCCTTATAAAGATCCTGTCCAAGAAAATGAAGTGGATGCCAAGTGCGCCAATTACCATTTCTGACAACTCGTTCACTTTCAGTAATCCTGCGAGCAGACGCAAGCATTAGAGCCAGGGTTGCATCTGCAGTCGTTTGAGTTAGCACATCAGGCGTATGTCCTACTGAGATTCCTCTCTTCGTTGCCTCGTTTATGTCAATGTTGTTATACCCTACAGCAATCTGGCTGATTACTTTCAACTGAGATCCTGCAGCATCCATCAAATCTGCATCGATTTGATCAGTAATCAAACACAATAAGCCATCAACTCCACGTACTTTCTCAAGTAATTCCATTTGCGTTGGAGGCATCTCATCAGGCCATATTTCAGAATCCGTGTTCTCTTCTATAATTTTTATATATTCCGGGAATATTTCTCGTGATAAAAATGTGCGTTTCATATATCTCCTATATTACAGAAATGTTCACGTTAGATTATTAAGTTTCTTTCTAACAGTATCCCATCGTTTTATCAATTTCGCCTTCCTATCTAGGAATTTCTGGTCATCCTGGTTCTCTGGCATTTGAATGTGTGCAGTCGTGCCACAAAGCAAATTAGGCTCAAATCTCATGCTCAAATAAAGACTAACAGCGGGAAGTCTAAAATCATCCGTGTGCAATACTATGGGTGTACACTCAATATCCGCGAAATACTTTAACACAGACATACAAACAATTCTTCCTAGGCCCAACCCACGATGACTTGGATGTGTAACAACAAAATCCAGAGTTCCCAAATTAAGTGAATCTTTACAATATTCAGTGTCTTTCGACATTGTAGCAAATGTAGCTGCCACAATCTCACCATCATTCACAACAATTCTAGAGCCATCACGTCGCTGTTTTGATTCCATATACTGTAAAACCTTAGACGCTGTAAACGTTGTGTCAAAATCACCCTGATTAATTAAATCAGCCCAACCAGATTCGTCACCGGGATGATAGTCTCGAATTTCATAACCTGCTGGTAATAAAGAATCAGGTAACTCACCAACTGAAGTATCAACAAGAACCATACAAAGCTGAGGTGGCTTATGTCTCTTGTTGAAGAAATCAGAACTTGAATCGTTATTCATTTTACTCATAAGTTATAATTTACAACTTCTAACATTCACATAACTTCGAAGTCGAATGTCCGTACCTGATATGGTGTTATTTCAGTAGTAATACAATTGGAATCCAATTGCACAGTTGATTCGTATTCTTCAAGCAAGTTCACTTCACTACTTCCAGATACAGGAACACCAATTAGAATATCTACTGAACCTCTCGTGTTATGTCCTTCATAACAACGTAGGATAAGTTTATCGTTATAATCTCCCAGTTTTATGGTGTCAATAAAAACACTTTCCTTATTAGTTGAAGCAAAAGAAAATTCATTTGGCAAATCACCATCATGTATGCCAGTGATCACAACTTTCATTGGATAATTCAATTCGTATCCAGCACGAATGGATCCATTTCGCCAATTACCTATATGTGGAAATAAACTATATGTAAATTCATGATGCCCCTGGTCAGTCTGTGGATCGGGAGCTTTCGGTGACCTCAACAATGTTAGTCTCATAACATTGCCTTCAACATCGTATCCATACTTACAATTATTTAGCAATGAAACACCGTAATCTCCTTCAGAAAGATCAGCCCATTTTTGTGCACATACTTCAAATTGGGCCTGATCCCAAGACGAACTACGATGAGTTGGACGTTCTATATTACCAAACTGAATTTCATAAGTTGCGTCCGTACTATTAACTGCAACTGGAAAAGCTACTTTCAAAATGGAGTGAGTTTCTGCCCATTCTATTTGTGTATAAAAATCAATCCTGGGCATTGTTGCATATATCTGGATTCTTTGAACAATTGTCGAAAATGAAAAATTCTTTCTTATTTCCAGCACTCCACGTACGGGTCCACTTTCAATCACTCTTATTGACTCTACATCATTAATTTCTTGCATTTTATCATCAAAGTATCGATCTATATTCCATGCATCAAAATCCAGAGGTCTATCTTCAAAAATCTGGAATACATTCCCGTATGAACCACTTGCAATGACTTCACGTTGCGCTGCTTTATCGTAAAGAGATGATATACGCCCAAATCGATCAATTATTAAGACAAAAAAATCATTCTCCATCTTTGTTTCAGAAACAGAAATGGAGGAAATAGGTTTTTCTTTACTGGGCTCAAAATAAACTGTCGTATATCCACAAGCAGGTACGTCATTGACTTGAATGAGCATGCTCGGTGAGCTTGGATTCTCATCACAATTTTGATAATTCAAAATCCGTCCATGAGTATCAGTGAATTGCATACCATTTGGCACGTCACTAGAATTGATCTCAACGACTCCGTTCCTTAACCAGGAATTGGGGTTAAAAATGACTATCGAATCAGTTTCCGTACGTATGTTATTAGCTATCGAAACAATTGAATCATCAATGATTTTGCCAGTCATCATTTGTAATTTATCGTAATCTCTTAAGGCATCCAACTCTGGTTCGCGTGTTATTGAACCTGGAAGAATATCGTGCTGTTGATTAACTAAAAGTAAGTCCCATGCTTGATAAATCGTATCCCTTGGGTAATCCATCTCAGTCAACATTGTAGCCATTGCCGCATAAAGCTCAGAATCGTGAAGTGCAACTTCACCTCTTCTATTACCTTTTTTGATAGCCGCCTTTGACGTGTAAGTACCCCTGTGATATTCAAGATACAATTCTTTAGCCCAAACATGCGGTCGGGTTTCTTTTAATCTTTGTTCCAGTTGTTCGAAATACCCTTGTACCGTTCCGTATTTTAGTTTAACGGGACCATCAAGTTCACGAACACGACGAGCTGTTTCCAACATTTGCATTGTGGGCCCACCTCCTCCATCACCATATCCATACGTAAACAACACCTCATCATTTTGGTCTTTCTGTCTATACATCTTCCAGGCACCATCCAGTATTTCGGGGTCCAGCACAGCATTGCAATCTGTTATCCAACCGGCATCTCCAACAAAACTTTTTAGAGGTGAGGTCAACTGATGAGCAATAATTTTACTTCCGTCTATGCCTTGCCAAATGAAAGAATCATATGGAATCCTATTGTACTGATTCCAAGACATCTTGTTAGTTAGAAAATATTTCAGACCAGCCCGTTTTAATAACTGAGGCAAAGACCAGGTATACCCGAATCCGTCCATGATTATCAAGCTATCTCCAACTTGTTCGAATTCTTTACGGAAATACCGTATACCAAAAGTAATTTGACGGACAAGGGATTCTCCTGATGGCATATTTGTGTCAGGTTCAGTCCACATACCTCCATTCACTTCCCATCTCCCTTCATTTACTCTACTCACTACCGTAGCATATAGATCCGGAAAATCATGTTTGAGATATTCGTAAACTTTGGCTTGATTCTGCATAAAAGTGAAATCAGGATATCTATCCATTAAATCCAAGACAGTTGAAACTGATCTACCAATCTTGTATCTATTTACATCTATTGGCCAATACCAAGCAATATCTATATGTGTTTGCCCTACCGCTAATGCAGTAGGACGATTGGGACTTGTGATGTTTGTGAATAATTCTTCGCGCAGTTGAACAGATGCAACACGAACCGAATCGTAAAACGCCTCGTCTCTCAAATTCCTAAAATCTATCAGCATAAACGCTCTATCTAGACAAGTAAGAATCCTAGTTCTTTCCAATGATTCTTCAGATAAAGACATCGCAACGTCAAAAGCAGTTGAAACATCCCAATAGAATGACTCGGTTGTTTTGTCGATAACCTGTATCTCAGTTAGTGGCTCTATATTTGGATGAGCTTTTCTGGTGGTAGGCTTCCATTGTGTCTTATTAAAATCAGGTTTCCAGAATACAAAAAGAGCTATCAGATAGCTCCTGTCCACTTCTGCATTTTCTGTTAAAGGCAATTCATAATGGTAAGCATCAATGCCTTGAACGAGTTCTCCGTCAACATAGATTAACCCTTCTGCATTAAACAAAGAGTGGAGATACCCTCCAATTTCCAGAGACAGAGAGACATGCATTCCACTAAATCTCTTAGGAATAGTTACTTGGGCTCTAAACCAAGATGGGACATCAAAATTATTCCAATTTTCCAGTGGTTCCCATTCAGAATCATCAAAAGACACATCAAATCCATTATCAGTATCTCCAAAACAGGTTCTCCAAGATATAATCTTTTCACGATCTCTAACAACAGAATCTCCAACTTCATCAATTCGTTTTTTGAGACGTTCGATTACATGTCTAAAATCAGTAAACATTTAATAAGGTCACTTTCTAGGATTAAGAGTTACACGCCAATACCACCCATCAACCTGACAAAATAATACGTTAGGTTCCACTTCAAACATCGTAGGGTATACAGACCCCATCTCACGTCCTATCGTTGTTACTTCCCAATCTTTACCCGTACCATCTGAATTAATAGCCAATTTGACTAGCCCTGGACCAGGAAAATCCCATCTACTATGGTCACCTCCTGGAGTAATACGAGACCATCCTGGGGGAAATCTATTCCCATATATGACAGCTATTCTACCGTCTGTTAATTTCGCCATATGAGGCCAACACCCTCGCTCCAATCCAGTATACAAAGGATCAGTCCACGTCTTGCCCTGGTCTGAACTCCAACAAACATACATAGGCCTATGATGTCCAGTACGCATTATGCATAAAAGCTGACCATTATCCAAAAGAACCATTGTGGTTTCAGAAAATCCCTCATCTATCGGATCTTCTAAATGAGGGGCTGCTACAGTAGAAAGATAATTCCACGTCTTACCATCATCGTTTGAGGTGATCACAAACACTCTACATAAATAGTGTGTTTCATCTTTTCCTGGACCTGACGATGGTTCGATATTATCTTCTGCGAAATTACCCTGTGCGGTAGCCAGCAAACTACCGTCCGGCATTTCTACAATGCCTCTGGTAATCCATATACCATACCATTCACCTGGTTCCCAATTTCTTTGTGGCCCTTCAGGCACATTCACAACAACATTCTCTTCAGTTATGGTCTCAAGGTTGTCAGTTGACCGCCAACATCTCGCATGATAAACACCTGGCGATTCCATATACATTCGACCATCCAAAGCCAAGAACAATCCAGGTCGTGAAAATACAGTGCCCTCAGGGCCCGGTTGTGGCCGATCATCCATTTTGTCTGACCTAGGAATTCCAATAAACTGATGAATGGATATTTTGTCCAGTCCAGAAATATCATGTTTAACGATACTCTTACCCCCATCCACAGTTTTATTCCTGTCCGCCAAATATATAGTCCCATCAAAATGTCTGAAGCAACTGCG
>CAZSCD010000121.1:0-2856 GCA_964605345.1 uncultured Dehalococcoidia bacterium | reverse complement strand
GCTTGTTGTATTGCTTCCATTGGAGTAATTGATCTATCAGTCCAAATTTCGATGACAAGGCGTTCATAATCAGTTATTTGGCCGATGCGAATTGGTTCGATTTGGAAATTAACCTTTCGTATTGGGGTAAACACAGAATCTACAGGTAATACTCCAATACGTTGCCCGTCACCATTTTGAGACACAACGTACCCAGTACCATTTTCAACATTCATTTCCACTGTCAAACTTGCTTTGCTTGAGTCCATGGTTGCCAAGTGAAGTTCTGGATTAATAATTTCAAAATCTGAAGAAGTCATGATATCTCCTGCAGATACTTCACCTGCCCCGGAGACTTCTAGACGTAGCTTTCCAGCTCGTTCAGTATGATTCTTAATGCGTATGCTTTTAATGTTTAATAGAAATTGAGATACTTCTTCTTTGACCAAAGGCATTGTGTCGTACTCATGGAGCACTCCATCTATTTTAACCCACGTGATAGCTGTTCCAGGAAGAGAAGCATACAATACCCTTCGAATAGGATTGCCCAATGTTATACCGTATCCTGCTTTTAGTGGCTCTATAGAGAATTTTCCGTAGACATCGTCGCTATCTATTACAGATATAAGAGGGTCTGGTATGGGTTCCAGTTCCTCTATTGGAGTATCAGACAAGCCTAGATCGTCTAAATTTATTACCATTTTCAGAAAGCTCCTTTGCTTATTAACTCTGCGGATTGCACATGTTAGATAAGTTTGTCATTTAGAGTAAAATTCAACAACTAACCTGACATCTATTCCAGTGTCCACTTCTGATAAATCTGGAAGTGATGTAACTTGTCCCACTAGGTCAGAGACATTCAGATTGAGCCAAGTTGGCACGGGGCGTTTAGGTAATCCTTCTGTAAGGGTGCGCACGAATTCCGGAACAGACCCGTTCGCATTTTTCCAAGTAATTGTGTCTCCTTCTTGAACCAAATATGAAGGGAAACTTACTTTCTTATCATTTACAGCAAAGTGTCCGTGAGTTACTAATTGTCTACTTTGGCGTCTAGAATCTGCAAAACAAAGTCTGTACACTACGTTATCGAGTCTTCGTTCAAGAATTTGCATGAGGTTATCTCCAGTAATTCCTGGACTTTCTTTGGCCACAGCGAAGTAATTTCGGAATTGACGCTCTAGTATTCCATAAGTGTATCTGGTTTTTTGTTTCTCTTTTAGTTGAACAGCCCAATTAGAAGGACGTCTTCTACGTCGTGCAACCTGTTCACCGGGTTTGCTGTTGCGTCTTTCTATCGCACAACGTGGCGTATAGCACCGTTCCCCTTTCAGGAACAGTTTCTCTCCGATTCTACGACATTGGCGACAAATTGGATCAGTATAACGTGCCATTCTAATTTCCCATCCCAAGTTTGCTTGTTATGATTTCGTCTAGGTCTTGTTTTTTCATTAGTATAATCAGGTTTATTAACTAAACTCTACGTCTTTTTGGAGGCCTGCATCCATTATGAGGTAATGGAGTAACGTCTCGAATGCTGGTAACATTTAGTCCAGCTCCATTTAGAGATCTTATAGCAGCTTCTCTGCCAGGTCCAGGCCCTCTCACGTGTACATCAATTTGCCTTAGTCCGTTATCCATGCCTTTTCTAGCTACTTCTTCAGCAGCTTTTTGAGCTGCGAAAGCTGTTGACTTACGAGACCCTTTGAAACCAGCGGTTCCGCCACTGCTCCATGCTATAACGTCACCTTGCAAATCAGTTAAAGTGATTATGGTGTTATTGAATGTAGATTGTATATAAGCTCTGCCAGATGGAACTGACTTGCGTTCTCTACGTCTCGTTCTTGGTTTTTTCGGCATTTTTAAAATTCTCTCTATTAGATCAGCTCAAATTTACTTACGTGTAACAGTATGACGTTTGCCGCCAACGGCCCTCTTTTTACCTCGTTTACTACGAGCGTTAGTTTTAGTTCGTTGGCCCCTGACTGGAAGATTGCGTCTGTGACGTAATCCTCTGTAGCTACCAATATCTATTAGTCGCCTAATATTCATGTTGCGTTCGCGTCGTAGATCACCTTCGACAGTTTTTTCGCGGTCGACAATTTCTCTGATACGAGTTAAGTCATCATCAGACAAATCTTTTACTCTAGGGTTATCTATTATACTTGCTTTAGCCAGTATATCTTTGGCTTGATGTGGCCCTATACCAAAAATCCTACACAGCGAAACTTCTGCTCTCTTGTTATCGGGAATGTTTACTCCCGCGACTATAGGCATCTTTCCTCCATGTTTCCTTTTAGCCTTGTCTTTGCTTATGTCTTGGGTTACTGCATATAACGAATACCCGACGGTTACGTCGGATTATTCGACATTTTGCACACCTCGTTTTAACAGAAGCAGAAACTTTCATAATTCCAAATATTCATTTATCCAAATCAGATTTTGATCATAGCAGCATATTATGCCAGATTTGGCGGTAATGTGCTACTTGAATCTATACGTAATTCGTCCCCTAGATAGATCGTATGGCGAAAGTTCTACCAATACGCGGTCTCCAGGCAAGATTCTAATAAAGTGCATACGGATTTTTCCAGACACATATGCAAGTACCTTGTGTCCATTTGCTAGTTCAACTGAAAAGGAGGCATTGGGTAGCGATTCTTTAATCGTACCCTCAACTTCTATGACTTCCTTTTCACGTTTATTTGCCATTGAATCTTTAAATCTCTTCATCTATTGATGTTAATACTTCAGTTCCATTTTCTGTTATAGCTATAGTATCCTCAAAATGAGCTGACAATTGCCCGTCTGCAGTTACAACAGTCCATCCATCTTCTAGTTGGTGAGTTTCCCAACTGCCTAGATTTAACATGGGTTCTA
>CAZSCD010000120.1:0-3360 GCA_964605345.1 uncultured Dehalococcoidia bacterium | reverse complement strand
GATAGCTATGAGGGAATTGCAAATATTCCAACAACCCTATTTCCCTCTTTTCATCGTATTTTTATTAACTGCATTTTTTATACCGGTGCCGCTTTGGTTGTTTAGGAAAGTTAGGCGCAGTGTAGCACTGATGTTTTTTACGACTGTACTTGTTAATGTTGGAATGTGGCTGGAACGATTCTTGATAATTACGCCAGGCTTAGTTAGAAAAACTCCCCTTACTTTCAATTGGGGTTCATATCAGCCAAGTATCATAGAAATTTTGATGGTAATTGCTATTTTCGCACTTGTAGCTTTGGGAATGTTGATTTTCTCCAGAATATTCCCGTTAGTTCCACTTTTTGATGTTAAGGAAGCTATGGTTCTTAGAGATGAAGTGACAATAGGCAGGCGTAAAGTTCCTGCTACGATTCGAGAATGAGGACACTATTATGAAGAATATTATTGTGGAAAAAAGGAGTATATTGGGTCTGTTCACTGATGAGAATGTGGTTGCAGACACGATGGATGCCTTGAATAATGAAGGATACGACAATCATGAATATGATGTCCTTACAGGTACTCCATACCCAGAAGGAACTTTTGGTGAAGCAGAACCGGTTCATAAACTGTATAGATGGCCGTTAATGGGAGCGGTTTGTGGGTTTATTATTGGTCTTTTATTGACCGTAGGAAGTCAACTTGCCTATCCTGTTGTTACAGGTGGTAAGCCAATACTTAGCTTCCCTCCTATGGCGATTATACTGTATGATGGTACTATGTTGGGTGCCTTAATATTCACGGTGATAGGGATAATATTTGAATCTAGGTTGCCTAGGTTGTTTATGGGCGCATACGATACTCGTATTACTGAAGGATACATAGGAGTTGTGGTTACTGTAGATGCAGATCGTATAGAAAAGGCGGAGAAAGTATTGAAACAATTTGGAGCTGAAGACATTAACAGAGGTTGGGAATCAGAATAAATAGGCAGAATGATTTTTGTAAAGTCCGGTAAAAATTTGAAAAACAAGTTTAGGGGATAGTAGTTTAGTTAATTTCACTTATGGGATGAGTAAACCAGTTGTATGATTAGTTAGATTATTGGAGTAGGATAGATTTTGGTAGTTAAACCAATTAAAAATGTAGGATTGTCATTGTTGATACCTGTTTTGTTGATAACAGTAATGTCTGTTGGATGTTATGACAGGAATACAGGTGCTACTAATATTGGTGGTGCTATAAATTTTAAACTCCCTGCTTTCCCAGAAAGTGGAGGGCATGCGGTAGAGATATTCACAGAGATGCATTATCAGCCGTCATTTAGATCTCAAGAAGGTCCTAGATTATTGCCTCCTGGGGAGTCTGTTCCAGTTACAGGCCGAGAATTAACATATCAGAGTATGGATGAATATAATAACTTAAAGATTCCGAGCAAGTATGTGGATTCATATAATGAGGATAAGGCGAATGATCTTTATGCCACTAATTGTCAAATGTGTCATGGAAATACTCTAAAGGGCAATGGTCCCATTCTACCTTTCATCAAGAGAGGTCCCGCACCTGCTAATCTTACTGAAGAACTTACTTTGTCTTCTAGTGATGGTGAAATTTTTGCGTTCATTAGTCACGGTGGGAGACAAGGTTCAGCCGCGATATTTAGAGGCAAACCATCAGCTTCTCCAATGCCTGAATTCGGCCTATTGCTTACGGAAGAAGAAAGATGGGAACTGGTTCAATTCATTCGGTACTATGCTCTTCATGATTTCAGATAAACATCCAACATAGGGCCTTTGTATTGACTGTTTATATAGGGTTCTGAAAACAGGGGTAAATATAAAGAAATCCGTGATATATCTGTGTGTGTCTGTTTGGCAGGAGTTAAATTCAAGCTGGGTAGGCCCATATTCTGGATGAAATTTCATATCCGAACACTATATCTTTATTGTTGCAGTTAAGTGTTATTACACCTCTTGATTGTGAGATGTCCTTGATTGATATGTTTTCGCCTGGGATCATTTTGTTGAAAACAAAATATTCTAAAAGAGATTGATCGTCCTCTGGGATTCTATCTATGGTTAATAATTGATCACTTTTTGCTTTGCTGAGAGGCTTGGATTTACTGTTTTTAATATATTTACTTCCTGGAATAGGGTGCCCAAATGGACATGTTGTGGGATATCCTAATCGAGATACTATTTTCTCTTCTAATTCTCCAGATATAGCATGTTCGAGTCTGTGAGCTTCTATGTGAGATTTGTGTAGATCTAGTCCAAGTAGATCTACAACCATACGTTCTGCGAGTCTGTGTTTTCGTACGATCCCACTGGCTAAAGTCCGTCCTTTTGATGTTAAGACCACCGTTTTGTTTGTGGATATATTAATTAGACTTTCTCGTGCCATTCGGCGTATCATAGCGCTTACAGATGGCAATGAAGTTCCCATACCTTCGCCGCGTGGCAAAGTTTTTAAGTGTTCAGCCAGTTGAGTAGGAGTTACCTTAACTTCTTGTTCTTCCAAATTGAAGATTGATAGCAGGTAATTTTCGGTTGACATGGAAAGGCGATCATTATCATCGCTTGGAGCATAAATCCGACTTTTATTTTTATCCATATCAAGTCTCACTGCAGTTTTGAAAATTCATCAAGTCTTAATTTTAATGGACAATAACTTAGCTAGATCAACATTAATATAACTTGTTTACCGTTTAGTCCATTGTTTGGCCTTGCGTGCGCGTTTCAGTCCATATTTTTTGCTTTCTTTTTCTCTGGAGTCACGGGTAAGAAATCCAGCTTTTTTAAGGGCAGGTCTAAGGGAGGGATTTGATAATTGTAAAGCTCTAGAAATGCCATGCCTCAATGCTCCAGCTTGACCTACGACTCCTCCTCCAGTTACTTTTGCTATCATCCTTATTTGACCTAGACGGTTCGTTAAACGTAAAGGGTCGGTAATTATTTGTTGCCACGTTGACCATGGGAAAACGTCCTCCATTGATTTTCCATTGACAATCAATGGCCCTTTATCCATATAAAGGCGTACGTTGGCAACAGATCTCTTGCGCCTGCCAGTAGCATAGTAATATTGTTCTTGGGTCACGTTGAGGACTCCTTGGTTGTTTTCTTTTGACGTGCTTTAGGCGGTTTTAAATTAGATTTGGTTTTAGTTCGTGGGGTTTTCTGTGTGGCATCCTTAGAAGACTTAGTTTTAGGACTTGTTGATTTTTGAGTTCCGGATGCTGATTTTGAAGTTGCATTTAGAGTGGACGCGTTTTTGTCTAAAGTTAAATCTTCAGGATGTTTAACTTTCTGAGTTGCTTTGATTTGGGCTACATGTGGATGTGTGTTACCTGCGTTAAGCTTTAATCGTGACAACATTCGTCGG
>CAZSCD010000119.1:0-11193 GCA_964605345.1 uncultured Dehalococcoidia bacterium | reverse complement strand
TTAAGTTGATTACTAGGGCTGTTGAAATAGCAGATGAGGCTTTTGATATAGTGGCCCCTACTGTAGAACCTGGCATGACAGAATTAGATGTAGCTTGGGACCTGGAAAGAACAATGCGTGAGTGTGGAGCAGAAAGTATTTCCTTCGATATCATTGTTGGATCTGGAGCAAATGGCGCTTTGCCTCATCACAGTCCTAGCAACAAAGTTATTGTAGAAGGAGAGTCGGTCGTTATAGACATGGGTGCTAGATATCAGGGATTTTGTAGTGATTTGACTCGCACGATATTTATTGGGCAACCGGATGATAAGTTTGAACGAGTGTATACTACGGTTTTGCATGCTCAGTTAGAGGCTGAGAAAAGAGCTAGGGTAGGAATGACAGGAGGAGAAGTGGATGCTATAGCGCGCAATATTATTTCTGAAGCTGGGTATGGTAAGGATTTTGGACATAGCTTGGGACATGGTGTTGGATTGGCTGTGCACGAATCACCCGTAGTAGGGCCTAAGTCGGTAGAACGTATTGAAGAAGGAATGGTGTTCACGATAGAACCTGGCATTTATTTAACTGGTTGGGGAGGGGTTAGAATTGAAGATATTGTTGTAATGGAGAACGGACGAGCTAAGGTTATAAGTAATGCCAAGAAATTACAGGTCGAGAAATAAAGTACTATTTTGGACGTTTTTTTTGTTTGGAGAATGTTATGACAGTTGGGTATGGTGAACTACGTAGAGGAATGGCTATTGAACTAGATGGTGAGCCATATTTAGTTGTAAGTTATGAACGCAATAAAATGCAACAAAGAGCTCCAGTTCTCCGAATCAAGTTTCGTGAATTACGGACGGGGAGGATGGTTGACCGCACTTTCCAAGGCTACGATGTAAAATTGACACCAGCATTGGTGGAAAGACAAACTGTTCAATATATTTATTTGGAAGATGGATTATATTATTTTATGAACACTACTACTTTTGATCAATTTCCGTTAGGTAAGGACTTGATAGGTGAGGACATATATTTTTTGGTGGATCAAATAATTGTTGAAGTAATTACCCATCTAGACGTACCTGTTGCAATAGAATTGCCAAGATCAGTTGAAATGAAAGTTATAGAGAGTCCTCCAGGTATTCGTGGAGATACCGCACAGGGAGGAAACAAACCTGCGACTTTGGAGACAGGGCTGATTGTGCAAGTTCCCTTGTTTGTGAAGGAAGGAGAGACAATTAAGGTGGATACACGTACAAGACAGTACGTATCTAGAATTTAAAAATGTCAATTCGTTCAGTATCTCAAATAATTTCAAATGTCAAAGGTTTGTTAGAACGAGATGACGTTCTACAGGATGTGTGGATCAATGGAGAGATTTCTAACTTGGCTTTGCCTGGGTCTGGACACGCCTATTTCACTTTGAAGGATAATCGTGCGGCTTTACGATGTGTAATGTTTCGTAACGTACGTGGGACAGAACGTCTCGACGAAGGAGCTTCTGTTATTGTGCATGGACGGTTTTCTTTATATGAAGTTCGTGGTGATTTGCAGTTTATTGTTGATATAGTTCAACCTGAGGGTGTGGGTGAGCTTCAACTTAAACTTGAACAACTTAAACTTAAGCTAGATAACGAAGGATTGTTCGATTCATCCAGGAAGCGCAGTTTACCTGAATTTCCTGAACGGATTGGCGTTATTACATCGCCGTCTGGTGCTGTTTGGCATGATATCAAGTCTGTGATTACTCGGCGTTATCCAATGGTACAAATAATATTAGCGCCAACTTTGGTCCAAGGAGATGATGCTTCCAAAGGTATAGTAGAAGCATTTCAGGTTATGAATAAAACTAAAAATATAGATCTTGTTATTCTGGCTAGAGGAGGAGGGTCAATCGAAGATTTATGGCCGTTTAATGACGAAATGGTAGCTAGGTCAATTTACTCTAGTCGTGTGCCGGTTATTAGCGCGATAGGACACGAAACCGATGTAACCATTGCGGACTTAGTGGCAGATAAACGAGCTCCTACTCCTTCAGTTGCGGCTGCCATGGCAGTTCCAGACAAATTAGAATTATTTGGGAACATACAAATATCTCAACAATCTATGGCCTTAAGTGTTGCACGCAATATTACAAAGGAAGTTGATTTCCTAGAGCGTTGCCGGGCACAGTTAATCCAGAGGAGTCCTGATGTCGATGGATTCCGATTACATATTGATGACATGTTAAAGTCTGTGGGTGTGTATTTGAAATTAAGCCACAAAGTTAGACATGAAAAACTGACAGGATTGAAACTTAGATTGGGATCACTAAGCCCTAGAGATACTCTTCGGAGAGGGTATGCAATTGTTCAGAATCTCAGCAGCCCTGGTGTGGTCATTGATTCATCTCGAGTGATTGTGGGAGACCAAATCAATATCACAGTTAGTAATGGGGACATTGACGCAGAAATTACGTCTATTAGGAGTGATGATAGTGATTGATGAAACGGATGACCTAAATTCAGAATTTACCAAACTCTCATTTGAAAAGATTATCGAGCGCCTTGGTGAGACCGTACAAGTGTTAGAAACTGGAGGACTTGGCCTTGACGACACGATAAAACTTTTTGAGAATGGCATGAAAATGGCACGTGTATGTAGTGAGATGTTGGCTGCTGCTGAGCTACGTGTATCCAGAATTAAAACTACCTATGGGTTGAGTATGGATTATGAACAAGAAGAAGATTCGATCCAGGAGGATGAATAGCTTTTGTTAAAGGCCGACTTTCATATGCATACTAGCTACTCTCCTGATTCGGATATGTCTCCAGAGGCATTGGTAGCGCGTTGCCTGAAGGTAGGGCTTAATTGTATAGCTGTTACAGATCACAATACTATTGAAGGGGCTTTGCTAGTTCGAGATATTGCACCTTTTACGGTTATCATTGGAGAAGAAATAGCTTCTGCAGAAGGAGAAATCACAGGTTTGTTTCTTAAGAAAGCTATTCCAAAGGGACTTAGCCCTATAGATACTGTAAAATTAATTAAAGATCAAGGTGGGATTGTTTCTATACCTCATCCTTTTGATCGTTTTCGTGGATCAGTTATAAGTCAAAAAGCCTTGGATGATATATTGCCTTACTCCGATATAGTTGAAGTCTTCAATTCTAGGAACAATTTGGAAGCAGACGACAAAAAGGCTTTGCATTTTGCTGAACTACACGGACTTTTAGCTTCAGGAGTTAGTGATGCTCATACCCCATTTGAATTGGGTAGAACATACGTTGAGATGCCTGATTTTAACGGAACTCCTGGATCTTTTATGGAATCGCTAGCCCAAGGTAAAATTGTTGGCAAGAGAAGCACTTTTTTAGTTCATGTGCTTACAACGTTTGTTAAATCTAAGAAGAAACTTAATAGTTGGATTCGCAAAGCGATTTGATGTAATTAGTAAGTTCAGGAAATATGAAGGTTGGATAACGTGCTGTTGACAAGAATTTCATCGTAAGCCTATACTCTGTAGAACAACGAGGAGAAATTACCAAATTGGTAGGGTTAACCCCTATGAAGTGGATCGAGTATTTTTTTGGGGTGGTTGTGAATAACACTACTCTTTGTCTCCTCTTCTCCCTTGAATGTGTGTTTGCTGGGCGGCTTTTTGTATCTCCAAGATTTGGCATTAGGTTGTAGTGTTATGGCTAAGTTCATATTTGTTACTGGCGGGGTAGTAAGTTCGGTTGGCAAAGGTATCACAGTTGCTTCTATCGGGCGTATTTTGAAAGATCTAGGGGTGTCAGTTTCGATTTTGAAGCTAGACCCGTATCTAAACGTTGACCCAGGTACTATGTCTCCATATCAACATGGAGAAGTATTCGTGACGGAGGATGGAGGGGAAACAGATTTGGACCTTGGTCACTATGAACGTTTTGTGGACATGAATTTAACTAAATCCTCAAATGTTACCGCAGGTCAAGTATACAGTGATGTGATAGCTCGAGAGCGACAAGGGGAATTTCTTGGAGGAACTATACAGGCCATCCCTCATGTTACTGATGCTATTAAGAAACGCATGTTTAATTTAGCGGATGAAAGTGAAGCTGATGTCATTATAGTAGAGGTTGGTGGTACTGTTGGAGATATTGAAGGATTGCCATTTTTGGAAGCTATACGTCAAATGCGTAACGAAGTGTCAAAGGAAAATGTTTATTATATCCATGTGACCTTTCTTCCATATATTTCTTCGGCTGGAGAACTAAAGACTAAACCAACGCAACATAGTGTAAGAGAACTACGTAGTATTGGAATACAGCCTGATGTGATTGTTTGTCGAAGTGACTATGAGATTAATGAACAGATACGACAGAAGATAACGATCCACTGTGATGTCGCATCTTCAGGTGTTATTACTTTACCAACTGTATCCTCTGTATATGAAGTCCCTTTAATATTGGAAGAACAAGGATTGGGGAAACTTATTAAAGAAACACTAGATCTTCCAAACATAGCTCATAGTATGGATAATTGGGAAATCATGGTAGATGCTATAAAGAAGCCTAAAGACACGGTTACCATTGGAGTTGTGGGTAAGTACGTTGATTTGCCAGATTCGTATATATCTGTGAAAGAAGCGTTGCTGCATGCTGGTCTATTTCATGAAAGAAATATTGAGGTAAAGTGGATTCGTGCTGAGGACATAGAACGAGAAGGTGCTAATCAATTGCTAAGTGAAATGTCGGGTATAGTTGTGCCTGGAGGGTTTGGCCGCAGAGGCATCCAAGGCATGATTGATTCTGTAACATATGCACGATGTAATGAAGTTCCTTATTTGGGGTTGTGTTTAGGTATGCAGGTCATGGTGATTGAAGCTGCCCGAACATTATTAGGGAAAAAAGAAGCTAATTCCACAGAATTTGATCCAAATACACCAGATCCAGTAATCGATGTTATGCCAGACCAGAAGCATATTACTCAAATGGGTGGAACTATGCGACTTGGTATATATCCTTGCCACATGATGGATGGCACTTGGGCGTCAAGGGCATATGGCAAACTGTTGGTTTACGAACGGCATCGGCATAGATTTGAATTTAATAACGCGTTTCGCCAGGAATTAGAATCAGTAGGGTTGAAGCCGACCGGTTTTTCTCCAGATGGACAACTTGTCGAAATTATGGAAATGAGTAATCAATCATTTATGACTGGTGTCCAATTCCACCCCGAATTTTTGTCTCGTCCAAACTTACCTCACCCGTTGTTTAGAGAATTTGTGGGTGTTGCCAAAGAAACTCTTCGTGAAGGCGGCCAACACATCATGACTTTGTCATGATATAAATTGGATGTAAATGGTATGTAAATGTCTAGACGGGACTGGTGTTTGTATGCTAGGGTTCTGGGGATATCCTTTGGGTATTCCTCATTAGATACTGGTTTCGGTAGATGGAATGGCAGCCTTGCTTATTAGATAGGTGCTGTGAAGCTCCGGATGTTAGTGTTGATTTTCCACCTAAAAGACAACACATTCATACATTTCCCAATGCAAGTTTAATTGCTTCAGGTGCATGTGTGGCTCTTGTGCCATTTTAGCTACTTGGAAGGTAAGTTAAGGCAACGTTGCGGGAGTGATGCTATTCCAGTATTTTGAAAGATTTGACCTCTGCAACTGTGTGACAGGCAGAGGGTTGGGAGAGGGCTATGGAGCTGCTAGATCTGCAAAACAAAACTAACGACGAACTACATGAAATAGCCGTTAGCATGGACGTAATAGGACAGGATGCTACGCCGAGGAGGCAGGAATTATTGGTTAAGGTTCTTGACGCTTATTCAGAAAAAGAAGGGCACATACTTGCTACTGGTATACTTTCGATAGTCAACGATGGATACGGATTTCTGAGACAAAATGGGAAATCTTCAAGTAATGCAGATGTTTATGTGTCACAAACTCAGATTAGGAGATTTGGTCTCAGGACTGGCGACCAAGTTACAGGGCAAGTAAGATCTCCAAAAGATGGAGAGAGGTATTTTGGGTTAATTCGACTCGAGGCAGTGAATGGAATTAAGCCTGATGATGCTCGTAAGCGACCGCATTTTGAGAGCCTGACGCCTATTTTCCCAACAAACAGAATTCAGTTAGAAACTACGTCTAGTAACGTTTCTACTCGTATCATTGATTTACTATCTCCCATAGGTAGAGGGCAGCGAGGGCTAATAGTATCACCTCCTAAGGCAGGTAAAACCACACTTCTCAGGAATATAGCTCATGGTATAGCAGAAAACGCACCAGATATCCACATTATGGTGGCTCTTATAGGTGAACGTCCTGAAGAAGTCACGGAAATGAAACGTTTTGTAAAGGGTGAAGTATACAGTTCTACCTTTGACGAACCAGTAGAGGATCATTCAAGAGTTGCAGAGTTAGTCCTGAAAAGAGCTAAACGTTTAGTTGAAAATGGGCGCGATGTAGCTATTTTGCTTGATAGTATTACTAGATTGACTCGGGCCTATAATCTAGCGTTGCCTACCAGTGGGCGAACGCTATCTGGAGGAATAGATCCGGTTGCTCTTTATCCTCCTAAACGGTTTTTTGGTGCAGCTCGTAATACGGAAGAAGGAGGCAGCCTAACTATCATAGCGGCATGTTTGGTGGATACTGGTAGTCGTATGGACGAAGTAATATATGAAGAATTCAAGGGTACTGGAAACATGGAAGTGCACTTGGATCGTAAATTAGGAGAAAGAAGAATTTTCCCCGCAATAGATATTCATCGGAGCGGAACGCGCCGAGAAGAATTACTTTTGGAAGAGTCCGAATTGAAGCAAGTTTGGTTACTTAGACGGATGTTTGACATGGTTAATTCAGATTCTAAACAGGCCTTTGAAGCTACGGAACAAGTTTTAAAACGTATGTCAGACACCAAAAATAACAAGGAGTTCTTAGCATCGCTAACTTCTCCACCAGGACGTGGCTAAGTTTCTGTGTACGTTACGTAATGTACGCGTGAGCGTGCTCGCCTGTCCATACTAACGGATTGCGTTTAGAAATTAGAATTTGTTATGTTGTAAGGATATGTTAAAACTAGTGGCCTATAACTTATTGACAAGGTGGCTTCCATTCCTATATAGTTTCCGTTATAACTAATGGATGGTGCGGGTGGCTTCTCTCCCTGAGTCGGTGGTTTTATGGCAACACTCATATTTAAATAGATTCAGGAAGCTTTGAACTTAAGGGATTGGCTCTATGAAGTTCGGTGTGACGAGGCACATTTAGCGCTTGACAAAGACATAAAGGTGTTATACAAATCTTACGGTTTAAACTGGATATTTTGTCCAGGGCCGATTTTTGTTATGGAAAAATGGTAATTACATTTATGACCAACTCACGACCACAAGGGGGTAGGCTGTGAAGAATCAATATAAATTCCTAGCCATAGGACTGGCGTTAGTCCTTCTGTTGGTGTGGCAAGGGTCTTTTACTAAGACAGAGGATGCGACTGCTGTTACAACGATCACTCAAGATACAGTTGAGTGGTTGCAGGACAACAATGCGGATCCCGCCCTTATCACGCACTATAAGCCGGGCACAGGCTCAGCAACGACTGCAGCTGCCTTCTTTATAGCAGATAACGATCTACAGACAACCGTAGCGGCAACTTCTACCTGGACTAATACCCAGGCGAATAATGCTGCTGGAGTCGTTTTCACGATTCCCAACGGTCTTATCGCGTCTGCTACTGGTACCGCCTGGACCAGTTACTCTGGGCCGATTTACAGTACGTCTACATCTTATGACGTTTCTGTACCGGGTAATACTCCGTTAACTGCAGATCCTACGGTTACTGTGACGCCACCGGGTGGCACCGTGGCCAACATGCTGGTTACTACAGGTAACTTATCTGCTGGTACGTTTACCCTAATTAATCAGGTTAATATGTCATCAACGATGACGGCTTCTTATAGCTACCACATCGTCGACTCGTACTCACGAGTTAATGTGGGAGCTACAGTTGCTGCAACCAATAACCGTGCGAAGGTAACCAGTACATCAGACTCAGTTGGTGAATGGGTTACTATTAGCGAGGTTGCTTCCGTTGGATCCACTACTGCAAACTCGACAGCGAAAGTATTCCGTGGAGCAATCAATATTGGAACGGACGCTGGTTGGCAGGCTTCTGATGATGGAGCAATATGGGTTCAGGATGGAGACACCCTGACGGTTACTTACTACAAGGCCGATCACACAACTGCGATCGACACTGACACAGCGACGATTGATATCTCCGCTCCAACAGTTAGTCTTGTAGTTCCTGCAGATGGTTCTACTCTGAACGAGACCTCTCCTTCTATGAGTTTCACGGTAGAGGATGCTGGTTCTGGACTTTCTGCCAATACTCCTACGACAAACATAGATGTGTTTATCAATGGATGTCGCGTACAGGATGCTGAGCTGACATTCCCATATAGGGCTGCCAGTAAGGTTGATGTGGTGTTCACATTGAGTCCTTCAGCAGCAACTTGGGCGACAACTCCTAAGGGTGGTAGTACAGCTGCAATTACATGTAACGAATCTACTCGTCAGCAGAGTTCCAGTACAACTGACGCTACTCTCTATAGTGGTTTCGGTGTAAACACTACCGATCTTGGTAACAATGGTCATGGAACTGCCTTCCAGTGGAAGATAGTTGCTACTGACGAGGCTGGTAACGCCAAGACAGTTCAGACAACTTCACTTGATCTTGCCATTGACACTGTGGCTCCTGATATGACCACAGCCAAGACAGGTATTGGTTGGAATGCTAGTACGAGTAAGGAAACCACAGATTTGAAGGGCATACAGGTTACCTTCAACGAATCTTTGGATGCTACAACAGTAACGGCTGACGACTTCTTGGTGGACGGTGTTACCCCGCTGACTGCTGTAGTCGGAGGAGTTAACGTTACTGCTGGTACTACTGCACAGCAACTTAAGAATGAGATAGTTTACCTAGGAATGGCTGACACTATAACTGCCAATTCTAGGCCTAAGATAGAAGTTAAGAGCGTTTCGGACGTAGCTGGTAACGCGTTGAAGCCAGCTACCGGTAAGACAATTGCTGATACCGTAACTCAGGCTGATGACGGTATATACCCAACCATTACAGCTGCCACGTCTGACGCACAACTCTTGGCTGCTAAAGGCACAGCTAAGTTGACATTCACCTCTGATGAGGCTTTGACCAATACAGTAGGCTCCTTGCCTACATGTACATGTCTATCCGTCACGGGACCGAATGCAGCTACTTCAATAGCAACCAGTTTGACTGGTGTAAAGAACACTGTTTCTTTGACAACGCCTACTTCGGCAACGTCAACCTTTACAGTGACTTCACTCTTCGACAAGACTGGTAACTACGGTTTGATAGTTAATGCACGTGACCAGTTTGCTAATGCTAAGGCTGTTGGTTACGTCAAAGTTACAGACGAAGTTGTTAGTGACCAGGTAACTGGTTCTAACATCGGTACTTCGATTGCTGTACAGCTCGATAAGTGGCCTATTGCTGACACTGATGCTGATGGAACGTTAGCAGATGAGTTTAGCGTAGAGTTAAATGGCACAGCGGTTACTACTACTGCTACAGCCATTGACTGGGGCGAAGACGAGAAAGTGACCTTAACATTAGGTACAGCTTCTACAGCTGCCCAGACCGTCACTGTTACATATAACTATGTGACCGCTGATCAGTCTGTAGAGGTAGACCTGTTAGGTCCTGGAATTAGCTTCAAGCCAACTAACTTGTCAAGTACAGAAAATAAGACTCCGTTCATAGTTATAACTGCTGATGACGATGAGTACGCTGGTGACTCTTACAAGACGGTTACAGTTACTAAGGCTACTTTGACTGATCCAGCAGGAACAGCTACTGACATATCAGCTTCTCTTACTACGTCGGATAGCATTGTGTACACTTATCTACCAGCCGCCGACTTGGCTCTTGGTGAGTACACAATAACCGCCAGCATGAAAGACGTAGCTGGTAACGAGACTAAGGATCAGACTTCTAAGTTCACCGTCGCGGCACGAGCCAAGAAGACTATTCCTTTGGCACCAGGTTGGAACTTGATATCACTACCTGCAGAACCTGCAAGCAGTGCAATCAACGATGTAGTCACGGTTGCCGATGTGACCACAGTACTGACCTATGACCCAAGCGTTCCAGGTGGATGGTTAACAGCAGTACGTGATGATGCTGGAACTCTGTCCGGCACCCTTGCCACAGTGGATGCTTCGAGAGCATACTGGGTATACACCAAGTCAGACCTAGATCTGTCAGTTGACATACCAGGTATGAGTATTGGAGCTGCCGTGTTGCCTCCATCTATTCCAATAGTTAAAGGATGGAACTTAGTACCAGCACTTAGTCTAGCTAGTGCCTTTACCGGTGCATCTGGTACAGAGTTGGACTCTGACCGATACTTCACTGGTTTGACTTGGACCAGAGGTTACAGATACGATACGACTTCTGAAGCAATGGTTGGATTCGTACCTACTTCTGCTAGCTTAACCGATCCAGGAGATGCTCAGATTAAGTATGGTCTAGGATACTGGGTCTACGCCAGAGCAGCTGGTACCCTGGTACCTTAAAGGATATACAGGAGCAAATATAGGCCTAGTGCGGAAGAAAAAAGCCTAGTAGAAAAGACCTCCCTCCTCTCGCAAAGCGGAGGGAGGTCTTTTGTTTTGAAATGACAAATAAAATTATGCAAAACATAAAACTAGTGAAAATAATATTAATACTCGGTGGCTTCATAGCATTAACTGTATCGACGCCGTATATGGCGAGCGCTCAAAGTCCCCCACCGCCACCTTACATTTACTCAGGCACTGTGACAGTTGCTGGCTCGTCTGCTCCTGATGGAGTTGAGATAAGTGCACATGTGGTTGCACCTAATGGGACTGATTTCCAGGCTCCATTTTCTGTAACGGTTAAAAATGGCAAATTTTATGGACTTGGTGTTGGTACCCCAGATACTTCTTATGGAGGTGGGATTGTTACTTTCTACTTGGAAGGAGAAATACCCTCAGAAGAAACAGATGTATATACAATATATGGAAATCCTATCGTTAAGGATAATTTTACTTTAACTTTTCCAAATCTCCCTGTTCCAACACCAACACCTACACCGCCAACACCTACTCCAGTACCACCTACTCCAGTACCTACAGCTATTCCACCAACTCCAACTCCGGTTGTG
>CAZSCD010000118.1:0-6181 GCA_964605345.1 uncultured Dehalococcoidia bacterium | reverse complement strand
TTCATCATCCACAGTATGAACTTGAATTTCATTTTGAAAAAAAGAGAACTCAGTATAATAAACATCTAGTTTTTCTTTTATAGCTTCAAACAACCTACGTGACTCTTCAGATGGAACTAGATTATCAGCACGATCATGCATTATAAAAACTTTTGCATTGAGATTTTCAATGTAATTACTAGGAGATATCAATTTCAAGTAATCTAAAGTTTCTCCAGGTAACTGTTCTATAAGATTGTCGATACGTTCAAATGATGTACCATTTAAAATCTCTAAAACTGCTTTAGCTTCTATACTAAGTGTATGAATTTCTGTTTCATCGACAGATTCATGTGTTATAAATATACGAGAAAGAATATATCTGTCACGTGAATCATCTACGCCCTCTATCAAATGATACGTAACTATTGTCATAGTTAGAGTATCTGGATTCCAAGGACGTATTTCATCTCCATAAAAACGACTTCTAGTACCTATCGCTTTCACCAAATCAATAGCGTCGTAATAACCAGCGAAAAAGTTAATGAACTTCACCTGATTCCTTATTCTTATGTCCTGTGCCGCAATCATTACCATAGAAGCACCTGTACATATACCAGCCATACCAACTCTTTCAGAATCAACTCTGTCCAAGGCGCTTACGTGTTGAAATACTTGTACTAATTTATCAATGTCTCGCGCAATCAAACGATTTTGTTGTTGTGTGTCCAACCATGGAATGGCAACTACAAAGCCAGACCGAGCCAACCCTTCTGCAAGACTGACTATCCGATGTTCATCACGGTCTGGAGGAACTACACCCATATATAATACAATTGCACTATGTTTTCCAGATCCTGCCGGTAGATATACATCCATTGACACGTTGCCATCTACAAATTGCAGATCCACACGTTTAAGAAAAGGTTCTCTGACAAACCATTGTTGCGGTTTAAATGAAACTCCAGGCAATATCTGAGGAATAAATAATGTCGTACGTAGAACACTCTTGCCCTGTGGCGTAGTTAATATCAGTAATACAGATATAATTAAAAAAATGGTAATGGTTGCAAAGAACTTTTTAAACATTAGCAATATTTGAGCACATATAATTACGGTCGCAATTTAATATCCTAGACGACATATTCGTCGTTTTACACGTTTCATCTAATGTTCTCAATTTTAACACTATATGATATATATCTATGTTCGTGTATATTCCTAATCAATCATATGATACCAAGTGCATCAAAACAAAATAAGTTAAAATGAAATCACCTAAAAATAGTACGGTTTCTGCAATCATTCTGGCAGCTGGAGAAAGTCGACGCATGGCTGGAATGGACAAAATGTTTGCCTCATTACGAGGAAATCCTATAATACATTACAGTATAAAGGCTCTGAATGATTCTCATAGAATTTCGTCTATCACACTTGTGGTATCCTCATCAAACTTAGAACGAAGCAAAGATTTAGTAAAACAAAACAAATACCACAAAGTTAACTCAATATGCATAGGCGGTCAAAGACGTCAAGATTCGGTACTTATAGGCCTAGACAAATTGTCTGATTCAGAGTGGATACTTGTACAAGATGGAGCCAGACCTTTTATAGATAACAACCTAATAAACGAATCATTACACGCAGCTAAACAGACTGGATCTTCCGTTGCCGCCATACCAATAAATGATACAGTTAAACTCGTAAATAGTGATTTATTAATAACCAAAACCATCCCCAGAGATAGACTCTGGGCCGCACAAACGCCTCAAGTGTTTAAAACAAATATCCTAATGGACGCACATAAAGATATTAAAAAAGATGTTACTGATGATGCTAATATGATTGAACTCATGGGATGCAAATCCAAAATATTTACTGGGTATTCTCATAACATCAAAATTACAACCCAAGAAGACTTATATCTGGCAGAAATAATCATGCAGAACCACAATGAGGATCTAAGCAAACTATGACATACCGTTCAGGAATTGGAATAGATGTTCACGCCTTAGTTAAGGAACGGCCTCTCATTCTAGGCGGTATCACGATACCATTTGACAAAGGACTAGCAGGACATAGTGATGGAGACGTACTGATACATTCATTAATAGATGCGTTTATAGGTGGAGCTGGACTAGGTGACATTGGTACATATTTCCCTTCTACGGATCCTAAGTACAAAAATATTCAAAGCACAAAACTCCTTAGTTTAACAATGGAATTATTGAAATCACACCATTGGTCTCCCAAATACATAGATGCTACAATACTTGCTGAACATCCTGTGTTAAAACCATTTATAACAAAAATAATTCATAATCTAGCTAAATTCATTGGCATACCTATAGACTCAATAAACATCAAAGCAACTACCACAGATGGGCTAGGATTTATTGGAAACAGCGACGGCATAGCCTGTTTTGCTATAGTTAACATAACAAAAACCAAATGAAACTATACAATACACTTACAAACAAAAAAGAACTGTTTTCATCGGGTGAAAACAAAGTAAAAATGTACGTTTGTGGTATAACTCCATACGCTGAATCACACTTAGGACATGCAATGTCTTCGGTAATATTTGATGTAATTCGAAGATATTTAGAATTCAAAGGATACGAGGTAACACATATACAAAATTTCACTGATATAGACGACAAGATGATATATGCCGCATCACAACTAGATAAGTCTCCAAGTGAACTAGCAGAAGAAAATATTAATGTTTACTTGAATCAAATGCGTAAACTTAACGTTTTGCCAGCCAAATCATACCCACGAGCCACTCACGATATACCTAAAATAATTGAGGTCATTGAATCATTAATATCGAACGATTTCGCTTACTCAGTAGATGGAGACGTGTATTTCAGTGTAAGGCAATTTAAAGAATACGGCAAACTAAGCAATAGAAATCTCGACAACTTGATAGCAGGTGCAAGAGTGGAAATTGACGAAAAAAAACAAGATGTACTCGATTTTGCACTTTGGAAACATCGTAAACCTAACGAACCATTCTGGCAAAGTCCTTGGGGGCCAGGAAGACCAGGTTGGCACATTGAGTGCACTGCAATGGCCATAGATTATTTAGGTAAAACAATTGACATACATGGTGGAGGAAGTGACCTTATTTTCCCTCATCATGAGAATGAGATAGCGCAATCGGAATCCTGGACAAAAGAAAGTCCATTCGCCAAATTCTGGGTTCACAATGGGCTCTTACAATTCGGCGAAAACAAGATGAGTAAGTCTGATGGAAACATCGTTACCATAACTGAAGTTCTACAAAAATTTTCCTCAGATGCAATAAGATTATTTTTTTTAAGTTCTCATTACCATAGCCCTATCGTCTACAACAGTGAAAGCATATCAGCTCAGGAACGTGCACTCTTACGACTCAGAACTGCTTTGAATTCCCGTTCTGAAACCGAAAATAACCCATTAGATCCATCTCCTTATCGCAATCGATTCATTGAGGCCATGGATGACGACTTAAACACTCCCAGAGCACTAGCCACATTGTTTGAACTCGCAAAGGATATTAATAAATTAAATGAAGAGAATTGCAGCGTCAAACAAGCTCAAGTAGTCCTCATGGAACTTGCAAATATCCTAGGTATAACTTTGAGAAATCAAACTCAAAAACCTGAGACTGAATCATCTCAATACATTCAACTACTCGTAAACATACGGTCGGATTTACGTGGTATAGGGCAGTATGACCTGGCTGATAAAATCCGCATTGAATTATCCAATGTGGGAATCACACTAGAAGACACATCCCAGACTACGAAATGGAAAAAAGACCCTACATAAAATCCCCGAAATATCCACATAGTATTGAACGATTAATTAGTTAAATTGCTATGAACCGTTACTTCGGTTCCTATTTGAGCTTTCAAAATATTTGCTGCACTACGTTCTTTGATTGCTATCTCCAAATAACCATGACTACCTATGATTGCTAAACAATCTTCAGAATCAGCATAAGAAGAACTAAGTCCTAAAATACTTTTATCTGCAATTTCCACACGTACAGATCCTTCAAGCAAATTACTAGACCGTATGTTACTAACTAAATTACCGAAATGATCAATATATATGATTTTGCCATAAATAGACTTATCAATCCAAGTTGGGAAAGGAATATTTAAGTAATTCACATCTTCAACTAAACTTCCTAAATCCTCAGGGCAAGCTCCATTTGCCAAATGAGCAACCACAGGCGCAAATATATCTCGTCCATGAAACGTTTTACTAATCGAATCACGCCAAAATTCGTCTTTGTCAATATTATACGCAGCACAACTACTTGGAACAGGCAATCGGACCGATTGCATAAATTTGTTTTCTTTAGTTGCTTCAACTAAACCATTTCTACTAACAAACATGTAATCCATTAACACATGTGTTAAAACTCCATTATCTGGAGCCAAATAAATACTTTCGGGTGTCTGTAAAATTAAAGGTGCCCGCTGAGTACCAACTCCTGGGTCAACTACAATCAAATGAATCGTACCAGGTGGGAAATATCTGCAAGTTGTCCCAACAACAAAAGCCGCATGTGATATATCGTGCGCAGGCACAGTGTGTGATATGTCAACAAAAGTAACATCTCTTTCCAAACTGAGAATAGCCGCTTTCATAGCTGACACATACCCATCAGTCAAGCCAAAATCACTTGTCAAAGTAATAATGGACGAAGGCATATTAGAAGAAATACTCTCGGTCAATTCTATGAGTTATATCAACCACTCCTAGCACTGACAATAGAGAGAATTATAAAAACCAAAATAAGAAGTATAGTAAATTGAAATAATGTTTTCTCAATGCCTCTACGAGTCCTAAAAGAACCCTCAGCAGACCCAAATAAACCTGTCCCCTGACCTCTTACTTGAAGCAAAATAGCCGTAACCAAAGTGACAGATACAATTATATGAATTACATTTAGCAACACGTCACCATTACATGTAACTTAATACAGTATAGTTTTTCCATACTTACCAAAATTAAAGCGAAAATCATTTCCTAGTTGAACGAACCTCATCATACACGTCCGCAATGATTTTCGCTAGTTTTTCTGAATCATGTCTAAGAGGATGATCAACATCTACTAAATCACTTTGCCTCAATTCTGCATACATAAGAGTATCTTTGTTATTTAAAACTTGTTGCCCATCATATTCAGGACTTAATTCAACCCCTGTATTATTAGCTACAACAAAATCAGCAATCTTAGAATAAGTATGTTTCTGTAAAGCTTCTAAGTGATCAGATACCGTATAATCGTTGGTTTCTCCTTGTTCAGTAGCCACGTTACAAACATAAATCTTTATGCCCGTTGAATTTCTCAAAGCTTCTGTAACCTCTTTCAAGAGCAAGTTAGGAATTATGCTGGTATATAGGCTTCCTGGACCAATAACTATTAATTGAGCTTCTAGAATAGCTTCGATCGCAAATGGATAAGCATCAACATCTGATGGCGTTATAAAAACCTCATCTATATTATCACCTGCACTCGCAATAGTGGATTCACCATCTACTATTTCACCACTTTTAAGGCGTGCAGAAAGTTTGATGTTACCCTCTGTAGATGGAATAATCTGGCCTCGAACAGCTAAAACTCGGCTAGATTCATAAAGCGCTCTTTCAAAGCTTTGTGTAACATTAGTCATCGCCGCAATAAATAAATTTCCAAAGCTATGTCCTTTAAGCTCACTATCTTGATCAAATCTATATTGAAATAAATCTGTTAATAACGATTCAGCATCTGACATTGCCACTAAACAATTACGAAAATCTCCCGGAGGCAATACTCCCATATCTCTTCTCAATCTACCAGAACTTCCGCCATCATCTGCTACAGTAATAATAGCTGTAAGACTATCAGTATATTCTTTCAAGCCACGAAGAAGAACTGACAATCCAGTTCCTCCTCCAATTGACACAATCTTTGGCCCTCGTCCTCTCGACCGTCGCGAATATAATGTGTTTGCAAACGAATCAATGGTAGATGACGCAAAGAGTAACGGGAAAAGAGACCGATAAAGACAATAAAGCGCCAAAATCATTATTGTCAAACCTACTACAATAATAATGAAACCTTCCAAATATGTCGGTAAGTAATCTGTAGGTCTATCTAATAATAATTTTCTCAGCAAGAAAGCTAAGCCAACAGAACAAATTGATACTCCAACTG
>CAZSCD010000117.1:0-10214 GCA_964605345.1 uncultured Dehalococcoidia bacterium | reverse complement strand
GCCACTAGAGCGGATGACAAATTTGCCGACGCTGCAATGGAAGATCGTAAACGAGAAGGTTACTTCTAACATGGATTTATTACGCGTCGTTACTGCAGGTTCTGTGGATGACGGCAAAAGCACCCTCATCGGACGCTTGTTGTTAGACTCCAAATCACTTCATCACGATGTCCTTAACGCTGTGGAGGATATAAGTCAAAGACAGCAAAGCGATTATGTTAACCTAGCATTAATCACAGACGGCTTACGCTCTGAACGTGAACAAGGTATCACCATCGACGTCGCATATCGATTTTTTTCTACTCCCACTCGAAAATTTATCCTTGCAGACACTCCTGGACACGTACAGTACACTCGCAATATGGTTACAGGAGCTTCTAACGCTGATGTAGCCCTAATCATGGTGGATGCCCGTAGAGGCATGTTAGAACAATCTCGCCGCCATTCAGTTATATCTTCTTTACTGGGTATAGACTACCTCGTAGTCTGCATAAACAAAATGGACCTAGTAGGATATGATCAACAAGTATATGAAAAAATTAAAGAGGATTTTTCCACGTTATTGGCTAGGCTAAAAATACCTAACGTCACATATATTCCGACATCTGCTCTCAATGGAGACAACATTGTGGTTCAGTCAACCAACATGCCATGGTTCACAGATGGACCTCTCTTAGATCACCTTGAGAATGTGCCAATACAAGCAAGTCCAGAAACTTTACCTCTAAGATTGCCAATTCAACGTGTTGTACGGCCACTACGCGTTGGATATCATGATTACAGAGGTTATTCTGGAAGTATAGCATCCGGAGTATTGCGCAAAGGAGATCGGGTACGCATCCTACCATCTGGACATGAAACCATAATCACTTCAATAGAGACACCATGGGGGGCAGTAAGTCAAGCAACTGCTCCAGATGCTGTAACTATCTGTATTGATGATGAGTTTAACATCACTAGAGGAGAGATGATTTGTTCAATCAACAAATCCCCTCAAATGAGTAAATCGGTTAACTCAATAGTATGTTGGATGGATGACCAAAGTGATTTGTATGAAAATAAAATGTATCGCATCAAACAAACCACCAATACCGCTAAAATATTGGTAACCAAAATTAATTCGCGATTCAATATAGGTTCACTTACAGGAGAAACTGTAACAAAATCCCTTCAATTAAACGAAATAGGTGAAGTAAATTTACAAATCAGTACGCCACTAGTCTTTGACGACTACACATCAAACCGAATAACTGGAAGTTTCATAATGATCGACACAGATACAAACACAACCGTGGCAGCTGGAATGATTGGACGTCCACGTTTTTCTATCTGGAGGAACAGCTAGCGCACTTACATAACCACAAAGTACAATAACTCTCCACTACTCACTTTGCGAACCTAGTGATTTACGTGGACTCCCAATAAATTAGATTTTGTTTTATTATAGAAGTGATACTTCTTGTACAATGGACAAATACGCCGGTTTGACGCAAAATCGAATCACGGTTTTTAACTTTGGGAGACTATGATGAGGCTAAAAGGGAAAGTCGCGATTATATCTGGAGCAGCTCACGGAATGGGAGCTCAAGAAGCAAAGCTCTTTTCGGAAGAAGGAGCAAAAGTAGTCATCGCTGATGTACTCAAAAACTACGGTGAACAAGTAGAAACTGAAATAACTGAAGCTGGAGGGGAAGCTCTATTTTTACCTTTAGATGTTACCTGTGAAGAAGACTGGGTAAGAGTTGTGAACACCACTGTTTCCCATTTTGGTAAATTGGACATACTCGTAAATAATGCAGGAGTAACTGGTGCATCAAAAGAAGATCCCACAAGTATAGAAGAATGGCACCGTGTAATAGCAGTCAACCTAACAGGAGTATTCCTTGGAACAAAATATGCCGTGCAAGAAATGATTAAAGTTGGTAAAGGATCAATTGTAAATATATCCTCAATTATGGGTATGGTTGGGTCAGAATTTGTGAGTTCATTGGCCTATCCAGCATCCAAGGCAGGAGTAAGAAATCTTACTAAAGCTACAGCGGTAAAATATGGTGCGAATGGCATCAGGGCAAACTCAATTCATCCTGGATGGCTAGCTCCGATGCTCCACAGCCAAGGCGAAGATGAAATCCGTCATAACTGGATCGCACAAACTCCGCTAGGCCGAGAAGGCCATGCAATTGAAGTAGCCTACGGTGTTTTATTTCTAGCATCAGATGAAGCCTCGTTTATTACAGGATCAGAACTAGTCATAGACGGCGGCTTTTTAGCACATTAATACACAAAGATATCCATCAACTATTAACATTGAAATTATGATTTGCAGATATTTAATACGATGATAAAAGAAACTCTACTTCAATCCATGAAATGGCGTAACATAGGACCTCACCGAGGAGGAAGAGCTATCGCTGTAGCAGGCGACCCATTAAATTCACAAGTTTTTTATTTTGGATGTGTCGGCGGTGTATGGAAAACGTACGATGGAGGAGAATACTGGGAAAACATATCCGATGGGTTTTTCAAAACGTCAGCAGTTGGTGCATTAGATGTCTCACGATCTGACCCAAATGTAATTTATGTTGGCATGGGTGAATCTTGTACTGCCGTGCCAAGATTCCATTGGACATCTAAAGCAGATGGCATGTATAAATCAACCGATGCTGGAAAATCCTGGACAAACATTGGACTAGAAAATACACGTCACATATCGCGTATACGAACACATCCTGAAAACCCGAACTTACTTTATGTTGCAGTATTAGGGCAACTGGAAGACGTACACCCTGAACGAGGAATATATCGCTCATCTGACGGCGGAAATACTTGGGACAAGATTCTGTTCCGCAGTGATCAAGCTGGAGCCATAGATCTGGCTATGGATTATAACAATCCCAGAATTTTATACGCGTCCATGTGGGATACCAAACGCAGTTTCTGGGACTCTTTTAGCGTCGGACCTGATAGTAGCATATATAAAACCAACGATGGTGGAGACACCTGGACAGAATTAACAAACAATCCCGGAATGCCTAGAGGCATCAAGGGACGTATTGGAATCACAGTATCTCCAGCTGATTCAAAGCGTATATGGGCGATAGTAGAGGCCGCTGACGGAGGCGTTTATCGATCAGACGATAGAGGAGAAACGTGGGAACTACTTGATACCAACCCAAATCTGATTGGCAGAGCTCATTACTACATGCACATTTTTCCAGATCCCAAAGACCCTGAAACCGTCTATGTAATGAATAGGAATGCGTGGAAATCCATTGATGGAGGACATACATTCAAACAAATAGCAACTCCTCACAAAGACAATCATGAGCTATGGATTGATCCAGTGGATACCAACCGTATGATTCAAGGTAATGATGGTGGAGCTTGTATTTCATTCAATGGTGGGCAAAGTTGGTCTACAATCTACAATCAACCTACATCTGAATTTTACCACGTTGTGACTGACTCCCAGTTCCCGTACCGTGTATATGGGACACAACAAGACAACACGTCTATTAGTATTCCAAGTAGATCTCACAAAGGTTCCATTATTGGCACCGATGTCTATCCTGTAGGCAGTGCAGAAAGCGGACACATAGCAGTACGACCAGATAACCCCAATATTGTATACGCAGGCGCCATAGGAAGCCATCCTGGAGCTGGAGCAATACTGATAAGATATGACCACAAAACTGGCCAAGTCAGAATTATCACTGTGTGGCCTGATTTAGCGGGTTGGAGGGGAAGTGATCGCAAGTATAGATTCCAGTGGGATAGCCCGATAGTAATATCTCCACACAACCCAAACATATTATACACAGCAGGAAATGTGTTATTTAGATCTATTAATGAGGGCACCAGTTGGGAAGTAATGAGTCCAGATTTGACGCGCAACGACCTCAGTCAAATGGAAAAAATAGGAAATAAGAAAACTTCTCTGCCTCCCTACGACTTATGCACTATTTTTAGGTTTGCAGAATCTCCACACAAACCTGGAGTTTTCTGGGTTGGAACAGACGATGGCTTGATCCAACTGTCCAAAGATAACGGAGAAACATGGAATAATGTAACTCCTAGAAATTTACCTGAATGGTCTCTTATAAGTGGTATAGAAATTTCCCCACACGATCCAGATACTGCTTACGCAGCAGTAACACGCTATAAGTTTGGTGATTACAAACCTTATCTGTACAAAACAAACGATTTTGGCAAAAATTGGACAGCAATAACAAAAGGTATTCCTAAAACAGATTTTACTCGAGTCATACGTGCAGATCCACATCGACGAGGATTGTTATACACTGGAACAGAAAATGGGGTTTATGTGTCTTTTAACGATGGGGATGATTGGCAACATCTCCAATGTAACATGCCTCCAGTACCAATTCATGACATGGTCGTCAAAGACAAAGATTTAGTAGTAGCTACACATGGACGTGGCTTCTGGATTTTGGATGATCTTAGTCCACTGCATCAAATAACAGAAGATATTTCCAGATCCTCATGCCATTTATTCAAACCTCGTGATGCGTACCGATTAAAACACGAACCAAAATGGCAACCTGGAGATCTCCCAATTCCTGGAGAGAAAAACTATTTCCTAGCAATCCTTGGATCTCCAATGACATTTAATGAACAACATAAACCCAACGTACAAAATCCAAGGACTTTCTTAAATGCTGGAGCGAATCCTCCTGATGGTGTAGTAGTACATTACTATCTAAAACAAAAACCTGAGGATACATTAAAACTCACTTTCATGGACTCTACGGGACAAACAATAAGGAGCTTCTATAGTTGCTCTAATCATCTCAATAAACAAAAAGATCCTCGACCAGATGATCCTATAGTACCTACAAATGTGGGATCCAATCGATTTGTTTGGGACATGAGATATCTACCAGCGCGCGAAGTCCCTGGAGACAACACAGTAAAACAAAACCCTACTGCACCATTGGCATTGCCAGGAACGTACAAAGTTGAGGTCTCGATTGGAAACCAAAAACAAATAGAGACTTTTGAGGTACACCAAGACCCAAGAGTCACCACATCCACAGGAGACCTTAAATCTCAATTCGAATTGATGATTAGTATACGTGATAAACTTTCCGAAACTCATGATGGCATAAATTTGATGAGAGACATTCTCAAACAAATTAACCAATGGAAGCTCAATGCTGTCAACCAGTCAGAAAACATAAAAACAGTAGCCCGAAAAATTGAAGATCAGCTCCGAAATATTGAGAGTAATTTGATGCATGGACCACCTTCAGGTGGACAAACAAACTTCACAACCACAACAGGATATAATTCAGGAGCATTGAACGATAGATTGTCTATGTTAACCAGTACAGTCGAACTTTCAGATCACGTACCCACAAAACAATCTTATGAAGTATTTGCATATTTATCAAAACTGATTGATGATGAATTTAAGCAATTGCAAAAAATCATAAAAGAAGACATAAAAGAATTTAATGGTTTGGCAAGTAATACACCAATGATTTCAATTGAATAAATCATTGCATCAAATGGATATGGTTAAATGAAACACATTAACGAAATAGCTGATAGCCTGGGACTTAACACTGAAGAAATTATCCCACAAGGCCATTACAAAGCCAAAATACCTTTAAATTTAATCGAGAAAGGCAAACATCAAGGCAAATTGATTTTGGTAACAGCTATCACGCCCACACCTGCTGGCGAGGGTAAAACAACCACTACAGTTGGATTGACTCAGGGATTAGGAAGGTTGGGCAAAAAAGTTGTCGCAACTCTCCGTGAACCATCTTTAGGCCCTATATTTGGAATTAAAGGTGGAGGAACCGGCGGAGGCAAATCACGAGTAGAACCTGAAGATGAAATAAACGTTCACTTCACAGGTGACGCACATGCTGTTGGATCTGCACACAATCTATTAGCTGTGCTAACCGACAATAAAGTTCAACGAGGACAAATACCTGGATTTAATCCTTCAGATATTATTTGGAGACGAGTCTCAGACGTTGAAGACAGATCATTACGTAATATCGTATCGGGTATAGGTGGAACTCCCAATGCACCGATGAGAGAAACTTCTTTCGACATTGTCACTGCATCAGAAATCATGGCTATTTTATCTCTTTCCTCAAATCTTGAAGACCTAAGACAAAGGCTTAGTAAGATTATCGTAGGCTTTACGAAAGACAAACAACCGATAACATCATCAGACATCCAAGCAGTTGGCTCAATGATGGCACTTCTTAGACACGCCATAAACCCCAATTTAGTTCAGACTAGTGAAGGCCAACCTGTTTTAGTGCACACGGGACCATTTGGAAACATAGCTCATGGATGTAACTCGGTAATTGCTGATAGGTTAGGTATGAAATATGCAGACTTTGTGGTTACTGAAGCTGGATTTGGAGCAGACTTAGGATTCGAAAAATTCATGCATATTAAAGCTAGATTTAATAATCTAGAACCAACCGCAGTTGTATTAGTTGCAACAATTCGCGCTCTGAAATCTCACGGTAACGTACAAACCAGTAAACTAGATACACCAAATAAAGAAGCGGTTATAAATGGAATGGCAAATCTAAAACATCTAATTGGAGTTGTTCGTTCTTTCAACTTACCTGTAGTAGTTGCCATAAACAAATTTCCTTCGGACACTCAATCTGAGGTATCTATAGTGAAAGAACTATGCAAGACTGCTGGGGCTTATGCAACAGTGGAAAGCAACGTGTTCACTGAAGGAGGAAAAGGAGGTGTTGAACTAGCAGAAGCTGTTATTGCGGCAACAAACGAACCCAAACGTGAAATTTCGTATCTTTATCCAACCAATGCATCAATTGAAGACAAGGTCTCAACACTTGCCAACAAAGTATATGGAGCAGAACATGTCCAATGGAGCGTTACTGCAAAAAAGAAACTCGAAACTTATCATGAATTAGGATGGGGGCAATTGCCGGTGTGTATGGCCAAAACACATCTATCCATTTCTCACAATCGCACCATGAAAGGACATCCAACAAACTACACTTTTCATGTATCTGACGTCCGTGCTTCAGTTGGTGCAGGTTTCATTTATCCCGTAGCTGGAAATATTGTAACTATGCCTGGACTACCTTCATCGCCACGATCTTTAGAAGTGGATGCTGATGGCAATATAATCGGATTATAATTCTTACAAAGAACTGAAAAAATTCCTTTACATAATATGTGAGTTTGCATTTTTGTGTTATTACTATTCTCACATTTGATTATTAAGACTAAAATATTATCAGACTACTAACACTGATATGGAATAAACATCATGCCGGAATTACTCAATCTAAAATCCCCTAATGAAGCGATTCATATAATAGAAACGCTTGTGTCTCCTAAAATAACACACGAACGAATCTCAACATATGAATCACTGGGACGTGTAACTTACAGAGACGTTACTTCAGACGAAAATCTGCCTTCCTTTCCTCGTTCTTCTATGGACGGTTTTTCAGTTATCTCTTCAGATACATTTGGTGCTTCGGAAGGACTACCAGCATATCTGGAAGTTGTTGGAGAAGTCCCAATGGGCCAAAGTTCTGATATAAACCTATCTCCTGGGCAAGCAGCCAAGGCATACACAGGTGGCATGTTGGCCAATGGAGCAGATGCAATAATCATGATAGAACATACTCAACCAGCAAACGATACGACCATAGAAGTACTTAGACCAGTTGCTCCAGGAGAGCACGTGATTCAGATTGGAGAGGATATTCGTCCAGGCGACACAGTATTGCCCAAAGGACATACCATAAGAGCACAAGACATAGGAGGTCTATTAGCCCTAGGCAAAGTTGAAGTAGATGTAAGCTGTCCTCCTCGTGTTTCGATTATTTCCACTGGAGATGAGCTTGTCTCACCTAATGAGATCCCAAAACCTGGTCAAATCAGAGACATCAACACATACACGATATCATCGTTAGTAATCAAAGCTGGAGGGATTCCAGTTCCAATTGCCCTCGTATCAGATACTTTTGAATCGCAACGTGAGGCAGCAATTAAAGCTATGGAGTTAGGTGACATCATAATATTCTCAGCTGGAAGTTCAGTAAGCTCCAGAGATATGACATCCTCTGTAATAGATAGCCTTGGTGATCCAGGAGTTATAGTTCACGGCATAGCTATTAAACCAGGCAAGCCAACTATCATTGGTATGATAGATAATAAACCAGCTTTGGGCCTGCCAGGCAATCCAGTATCTGCAATGATAGTTTTTGATCTATTAGTCAGACCCATCATCCATACTTTTAGTGGATGTAAAAGTTACCCGGAACCAAAAACTGTAACCGCAAAACTATTGAGAGATATTCCATCCATAGCCGGACGAGAGGATTATATACAAGTACAATTGATACAAAAAGACAACAGTCTATATGCTGACCCGATTTTTGGAAAATCAAATCTCATATACACTCTCGTTCGTTCTGATGGCACTGTTAAAATACCTCTAGACAGTGGAGGGCTATACAAAGATGCTAAAGTCTTAGTTAGTCTGTATTAAATTTATTCGAAATATATCACCCGCTCAATTGATTATAGAATAGGCAATCACAGTGAAAAACTCCGGTAAAAAATCTGTCCATCACCATATTCCGAATAATCCTATGCCACATCAACGATATTACCTTAATGACATTCCAATGAATGAAGCCATTGATAAATTCAATGCCGCGCTGGAACAAAAACTAGGAATATCGAAATCACCATCAGAAATTATATCTTTAGACCAAGCTACCAACCGAGTAACTGCTGAACCAGTATGGGCAAAGATTTCTTCTCCTCATTACGATGCAGCTGCCATGGATGGTGTGGCAGTCAAAGCGAATGATACTGTGGGGGCTACAGAAACATCCCCTATTAAATTAAAGTTATCTGATCAAGCAGTATGGGTAAATACCGGAGATCCAATTCCACAAGAATTCGATGCAGTCATTATGATGGAAGTCATCCATAAAATTGACGATGCTACTATAGAGATCAAATCTCCAGTCGCACCATATCAGTACATAAGACCTTTAGGAGAAGACATAGTAGCCACAGAACTTGTGTTACTAGAAAACCATAGAATTCGCCCAGTAGATGTTGGAGCTTGTGCAGCGGCTGGTTTAGTAAATATTTCGGTACGAAAACGACCACAAGTAATAATTATCCCAACAGGCGATGAACTCGTTCCTCTAGGCAAGGCACAAAAACCAGGAGATATTATAGAATTCAACTCTTTAGTTCTATCTGGGTTGTTAGAGGAATGGGGAACAGAAGTAACTGTATTAGAAGCAATACCGGATAACTATTCACAATTAAGGACGACAATAAACAATGTTATAAACGAGTATGACATTGTTGTTATAAATGCTGGATCATCAGCAGGTTCTGAAGACTATACAGCCCCACTAATTGAGGAATTAGGAGAAGTTGTGGTACACGGTGCTGCTATTCGTCCAGGCCATCCAATAGTATTAGGGATTGTAAAAAACAAACCTGTATTTGGAATCCCGGGATACCCAGTATCAGCGGTACTAACATCTGAAATTTTTGTCAGACCGTTAATTGATTCTAAATTAGGCACACCAACACCCATCAAAAATACCGTACAGGCTACTATAAGCCGGAAAGTTTTATCTCCTATAGGTGAAGATGAATTCCTACGAGTCAAATTAGGTTCAGTTGGCAATAAAATCGTAGCGACTCCAATGCAACGTGGTGCAGGTGTAATAATGTCATTAGTAAGAGCAGACGGGATTGTACGTATTCCTCGCTTTTCCGAAGGATTTGATGTAGGCAAATGTGTCACTGTAGAACTTCTTAAACCAATAGATGAAATAAGAAATACCATCGTAACCATTGGCAGCCATGATTTAACACTAGATTTAATAGCTAACCAAATACGTCGACACAATCCAAAACTAACACTTTCATCGTCCAACGTTGGAAGCTTGGGTGGCTTAATATCTTTAGGTCGTGGAGAATCTCATTTATCTGGATCACATCTCCTAGACGAACAAACCGGAGAATATAACCTAACATTCATAAATCGATATCTTTCAGATGTTGATGTTGTTGTAATCAATCTAGTACAAAGAATTCAAGGATTAATTGTTCCTAAAGATAATCCCAAAAATATTACCGGTCTGGAAGATTTGTCGCGAGATGACGTTACATTCATAAATCGACAAAGAGGATCT
>CAZSCD010000116.1:0-3278 GCA_964605345.1 uncultured Dehalococcoidia bacterium | reverse complement strand
CCAGTATCCGGTTTTGCATGGGCCAGTAGCTCAGTCGGTTAGAGCGCAGTCCTGATAAGACTGAGGTCCGTGGTTCGAGTCCACGCTGGCCCACCATTCCGGTATAAAATTACTTAATATCAGGAGTTTTATAATGAGAACATTCAAGTATCTATTTTTAATTAGTGTGGCTTTAATGTTTACACTAGTAGCTTGTAGTGATACAGAAACGATATTCACAGGTGGAGCCCTGCAAGTTAAACAAGAATTTGATAAGCACACAATGTCAGATTGCATAGAAATTGATGGTGGATCAATTGGAGTTGACTCTGCAATACAATGTTCAGTATCTATAGACAACAAAAATTCAACTGTTAAGATGTATGTCTATAAAGCAGCACGAGGTGAAGAAATTTCTGCGAAGCTTAATTGCGAAGCTAACGCTTCTTGTAAAAGCCATGCAGGAAAAGCTGATTTATCCTATTATGGCAATGTAATTCTTGAGGTGACTAATGGTCAAGTTCCATCAGATTATCTTATTAAAGACTTAGGGGATAACTGCCAACAAGCCGTAAGCCATAATGCGTTTTGTAAAAATGGAAATGCCCGCAAATATCAATAGATAGAAATGTTTTTGCAATTCAAATTCAATTACTAAATAATACTCATACAAATATAAATATTAGTATGAAGGAAGTGTTTGGGCCTCAGTCTTATAATGACTGGGGCTCATTGTTTTGATCCACTCTCTACCTCACCATCCCGGTATATATATGCTTCCATACAACTTCACGTATCCAAAATGAACATGAATTCATTTAATTGCCATCATAATCAAATAAACTGCAGTCAACGTCAATAATATTCCACAACTGCGACTGATTATGAGTCCATTATTCCTGAATATACTTACTTTCCGAATGGACGTTACTATCAAGGCTAGTGATACATACCACAAAGCATCAATTGACGCTGCAGTAACACTTAACAAAGTTGCTTCAGCCCAACCAAAATCAAGACGAATAAAATGGCTGAAAATTGCCAAGAAGAAAAGAGCTATTTTAGGATTGAAGATGGCAATCAAAAATCCCTCACTAGCACCTCTAAGTATATAAAACTTATCAATTCCAGAATATGTTTTGCCTTGGATTGCCAGAACATTTCCTTGTGTTATTGTACGTAAACCTACATACAGCAAAATGCATGCGCCTAGTAATTGGCAAATTTGCAAAATCGATGAATAATTCGCAAGTATTTTCACAATGCCTATAGCGCTTAAAAAAGCCCACCAGCAAATTCCAATTCCATGTCCAATACCAGTAGCAACACCATATAATTTACCTCTTGAGATAGTATTGGTAACAACTAAACCAAAGCTAAGACCTGGAGCAACAGCACCAATTAAACAAATAAATGCAATCTGTAGCCAATCACCAAAGTCCATAGTACCCAAGCATGTATAAATATGACAGAAACAAATTCATAACACCGTTGCCTTAACAATCAAACAAAATCTCATTAGAAAATATGTATAACTACATATACGAATTAGCTCATAAACAACTCTAATTGATGCGCTATTCGTTATGTACTTAAATACATACTTGATTATTTACGTATTTGAGTGCATAATCGTCATTGCAAACTCATTGTAACATTTGGAGGATCTCCCGGTTAGATCTAACTCTTTTAATCTTTAAAGTATGTTGAGAGGTATATGATGAAAAACCCACTTAATTTGAAATGGATAGTGTCTACTATTCTTTTAGGCATCCTTGTGGTTTCGATGTTAGGATGTCAGGCAGATGAACCCACTAGTGTCAAGATTGGGCTTTTGAGTCCAGAAACTGGTCCAATTGCACAATTCGCTCCTGGTTTCTCTGATGCAGCGAATGTAGCCATAGACGAACTCAATACAACTCACGTTGATGATTTTACATTTGAACTGATTATTGCAGACACTGGTTGCGACGAGACTAAAGCAGGTACCTCAGCCCAAACGCTTGTTGACAGTGGTGTGCGTGCAATAGCTGGGGCAGCATGTTCGGGAGCCACTCAAGGTGCAATTGCAGTGGCGGCTCCAGCTGGAGTTCCGATGGTGTCATATGCTAGCACTTCTCCTGCCATAACTACTGCAGATGACAACGGACATCTGTTCCGAGTAGTCCCAAGTGATGCCCAACAGGCAGTTGCCCTTGTAGCGGTAGCCTCTGCTCATGGAGCTGCTAACCCAGCTGTTTTATACATGACAAATGACTATGGCGCTGGACTTGGTGATAACTTCGCAGCTAACTGGTCTGGCACGGTGTGCACACAAGTAGGATACGACCCAACTGAAGGATCTTACGATGCTTCTAACTTGGCTGGAGCTGTCATAGATGGTGGCTGTGATTCAGTACTTCTAATGTCATATGCAACAGATGGTGGAGCTATTACAGAGGCCTTAGTATCTCAGGGATTTAGTGGACACATCTTCGGTGCTGACGGCGTTGCCGATGCTGCTTTCACGGAATCATTCGCAGATGCATCAGCGGTTGACGGCTTGGTCGCAACAAGGCCTCGTCCTGGCGAAGAATCCACAGCGAAAGCAACATTTGAAGCTGCTTACGCTGCTGCCGGAGGCTCTGATGGAGCAATTTACACTAACGAGACTTACGATGCAATTAAAATTATAGCTGCAGCAATTATATCCGACCCTGATGGAGATATCGTAGCCGCTATAAGCAAAACTGGCTAAAATTATGATGGAGCCAGTGGCGTACATACATTTGATGCAGCCGGCGACGTACTAGGAACTGGGTACGAGGTTTGCCAATTCGATGGTACCTCCTTCTCTTGTCCTCGCATATGGACTGCTGACGGTGGCTTAGCCACAAAATAACGTTATTAACATAAGAAACTGTTTGTTTACTTAGGAATTGGTCTGCAGCTATCACTTGAAATTCTGCAGACCAGTTCCTGTATCCAACACAAACCAGACAAACTTGCCCCATAACATGTACAGTCGATGGTAAGATGGATGGTATCGCCTTTGAACGAGATATGGCAACGCTGTATACCTAGTCCGCCATGGCAGCGTCAATTGCTGCTTGGGTTGTTTCTCGTATTCGACGCTTATCTTGGATTAATCCATAACGCGGGCATAATTGCGTGGTCTGGTTTATTAACTCACCAAATCAAGTGGTTATCATTATCGATTGAAATGATGGCTGGCGGCTTGGTATTAATTCGCACAGTACTTAACCAAACCCCCCTCAAATGGAAAACTGCAATTATCATATCAACTCCAATTCTGGTGC
>CAZSCD010000115.1:0-5399 GCA_964605345.1 uncultured Dehalococcoidia bacterium | reverse complement strand
CCAAATTGGAGCTAGAGACGTAGCATTCCCACGACTAAATGCTTTTAGCTACTGGGTTTTCCTATGTGGAGCCATAATGCTAAATAGCAGTTGGTTTCTTGGAGGTGCACCAAACGCTGGTTGGTTTGGATATTCACCAATCACAGGGATAGCTTATAATCCAGGTCACGGAATTGATTTTTGGATCTTAAGTCTTCAAATACTTGGTATAGCATCGATGGCGGCAGGCTTTAATTTCATAGTCACTATCGTCAACATGAGGGCTCCAGGCATGTCATTAATGAGAATGCCTCTGTTCACATGGATGTCTCTAATTACTGCCCTCTTACTTGTATTAGCTTTTCCAGTTATCACCGTAGCTCTAATAGAACTGATGTTTGACAGATTCTACGGCTCAAACTTCTTTGTACCAGCTGCAGGAGCCGACCCAGTACTTTGGCAACATCTTTTCTGGGTATTTGGACACCCAGAGGTTTATATATTAATCCTACCAGCCATGGGCATTGTATCTGAGATATTGCCGACTTTTTCCAAAAAACCATTGTTTGGATATCCGGTTGTCGTATTATCAGGAATTGTAATAGGCTTCATGGGGTGGATGGTGTGGAGTCACCATATGTTTACTGTAGGGTTAGGTCCAGTAGCTAATTCGGTGTTCACCGTAACCACAATGGCAATTGCAATACCTACAGGAATAAAGATATTCAACTGGATGGGAACACTATGGAAAGGCTCAATAGAGCTAAATACACCCATGTTATTCGCCCTGGGATTCATAGCTATGTTCCTAATTGGTGGCATAAGCGGCGTAATGCATTCCTCAGCAGCCTCAGATGCTCAACAACAAGACACTTATTTTATAGTTGCACACATTCATTACGTTCTGTTTGGCGGCAGCATGATAGCCCTTATAGCCGGTGTATACTACTGGTTCCCTAAGTTCACAGGTCGTATGTTTAACGAAAAATTAGGAAAACTTAACTTCTATGTGATGTTCGTTGGATTTAATGTAGCATTCTTTCCAATGCATTTTACTGGAATGGATGGGATGCCCAGACGTATCTACACATACGGGAATGATATGGGATGGGATTTCTGGAACACTATGTCAACCGCAGGAGCTTTCTTATTAGGATTATCAATACTAATCTTCATGCACAACATAATCACAAGTTGGATGAAAGGTGAACCAGCAAGTGGCGATCCTTGGGATGCCAGAACATTGGAATGGTCAATGTCATCTCCTCCACCTGAATATAATTTCAAGGAAATACCAACGGTCACTGACGTAGATGCTTGGTGGGTTGAAAAACGAAGTTCATCAAATCGAAAATCGTCATCGGATGATGATGGAACCCATGATGTGCATTTGCCTCAACCATCATATTGGCCGTTTGTATCAGCCATAGGATTACTGGTTGGAGCGTACGGATTAATGTACAGCATCCCAGCAGCTGTAATAGGTGCGGCTATAACAACAATAGCTGTTTACTCTTGGTCATTTGAACCTGTTAACGAACCATCAGAAAACTCAACTCATTAAGAGAGGCTAACTAATATATGGCAGAATCACACGAGGTTGAGCACGAAACAACAACCACTGGGCTAAATAATCGCAAAATGCTAATGTGGGCATTTTTGGGGTCAGACTGTATGTTCTTTGGTTCACTTATAGCCACTTATTTGGTTTATCAAGGCAAGAGCCTGACAGGACCCTACCCTATCGATGTCTTTGACATCCCAGTGACATCGGTAAGCACCTTTGTACTATTAATGAGTAGCATGAGTATGGTTTTGGCGTATTCAGCCCTAACCAAAGGAAGTTTAAAGGGATTCCGTATATGGATACTATCAACAGCCATTATGGGTATGACATTCCTAGCTTTTCAGGTTTTTGAATTCAGAACGTTTGCTACTCACGATATAGTTGTAGAATGTGCCAATCTTGATATTGAAAACATGTCTGCTATCGAAAAGAAAATGTCTGCAGATTGTGTCCCTGGCGTGGAAACGGTTGTCGAACAGCATGGTCTGACGCCCAAAACCAATCTATTTGGAAGCACTTTCTTCACGTTAACTGGATTCCATGGAGCACACGTAACATTTGGAGTAGTATGGCTTCTGTCTCTGTTTCTATATTCTTTCAGAGGAGGAGTAACAGCTAAAAGACATCTAGATATAGACTTAGCGGCTCTTTACTGGCACTTCGTTGATGTCGTATGGATTGTAATATTCACTGTCGTGTATTTATTCGGAGTCTTCGAAGGATATTGACGGTCAAAAACACAAAGAGAATTAGTGAGGCAACCAAGTGAGCACAGCTCATCCAACACCGAAAACATACTTCACCGTAGCAATGGTACTTTCGCTAATAACTGCCATAGAGGTAGGTGTCTTCTATTTGACTTGGCTTGGATACGGCATAATTCCAATCCTAGCAATTCTATCGATTGCAAAATTCGTGATGGTAGCCATGTTTTACATGCATCTAAAATATGAAGCGCGTTTATTCACAGTATTTTTCGTAGCCGGAATGGCAGTTGCCACTTTTGTAATATTCGCTCTACTTATTCTGTTCCGATTCTTCGGCTAGAATAATAATTGGTTTAGAACATTAGGATTCATGTAAATTGGGTGATACAGTCGGGTCTATTTGGACACACTGGCACGTGCATCCGGATGCACTAATTGGTCTGGGATTATTACAGTCTGCCTATTTAATAGGAATAGGGCCTTTCCGAAAACGTTACTATCCATCTACAGAAGTCAGGCCTGGTCAAACAGCTTTGTTTACTGCTGGGATAACAATCATATTCCTAGCCTTGATATCACCCATCCACGAACTAAGTGATCAATATCTTTTTAGTGTTCACATGGTTCAACACGTACTATTAAGCTTAGTCGCTCCACCGTTGTTAATATTAGGTATACCTGATTGGTTAATACGCCCAATCATAAGTCCGAATTGGTCTTTTAGAATAGTCAGATTTTCCATACATCCACTGATTGCATTTACTAGCTTCAACGTCATATTTTCGCTATGGCATCTTCCCGTTTTGTACAACCTTTCTGTAACTAATCACGGCATACACATAGGAGAACATCTAATGTTCATGGCATCTGCCTTTATAATGTGGATGCCAATAGCCAGCACGATTCCCGAACTACCACGTCTATCGTACCCGTTCAGAATGGTCTATCTATTTCTACTATCCATAGCACAAATAATAGTATTTGCCCCTATTACTTTCTCAAAAGAACCTCTTTATCAATTTTATGCTATGGCTCCTAGAATATGGAACATCTCAGCTATCACTGACCAACAAATTGGTGGAATTATCATGAAAGTTGGGAGTGGTGTACTGTTTTTGGTCTTATTCATCGTGGTATTCTTCAAATGGTTCAATACTGAAAAGGAAAAAAATACGGTCACACACACAAACAAAGAAAAATTATGGTAGATATGTTTTAAATATACTGAAATGGAGGGCAATTCTAAATGAAAGAACGTATTCTGATGTCTACATTATTTCCTATCATCATAGTACTGTTGATATCGGCATTCGCTGGAGGATTAGGTATTTTATTCATGTACCTTTACTCAACCCAGATGGAAGAATGGGCAGTAATAATCCTAGGGGTTATTCTAGTAATCGCAGTACCAGGTATAGCCGCATTGTTGCAAAAAAACATTGGAAAAGAATAACCATATATAATGAATAACTCCCCGCCGATGACAATTCTGCATCGACATAAAACCATCGGGTGGATAATAGCCATTTTATTTGCAGCCTTGTTGCAAGCTTTTACAGTTTCGGGATGTAATAACATAGAATCATATTATGGAACGGAACTTACTTCACGTGATTTAGCGCCATCATTCAATTTACACAACCAGTTTGGTCAGCCTGTTAGTATGTCGGATTATCGCGGCAAAATAGTCTTATTGAGCTTCATATACACCAAATGTACCGATATTTGTCCAATTGTTACTAAAAAATTTCGTGATGTTTATTATCTACTTGGTAAAGATATTGAAAACACCGCACTAATAACAATTACAGTAGACCCTGACCACGATACAATTAACTCCATATATAACTACTCAAAACAATGGGAAATGTTAAATAAATGGCAATTTCTAACAGGCACTAAAGAAAATCTGTCATCCATATGGAGAGATTACTACATTGACCCTACCACCGATGACAAAGTAATTAATCGTAATACAAACTCAAAACAGATTCAAAAAAATGGAACAGAAGGCTTTTACAAAGAAATAAACCAGATAAACCATTCATCTCCACTATATATCATCGATGAATCCGGTATTATGAGGATTATGTTTTCACTTCCATTTGAAGCCACAGATATTGTTCATGACATCAAATTACTATTGAATTAATCTACTCATCATTAATACTGAAGTTTTGTTTAAAAGACTAACTCACAGGTTTATGATGCAAGAGCCTCTAACTGTTCTTTGGCTTTAGTTGTAATCTGCGCGAAGGCGTCTGGATCACTTACAGCCAATTCAGCCAACATTTTACGATTAATCTCTATTCCAGCTAATTTAAGACCGTGCATTAGACTACTATAAGAAATATCATTTAACCGTGCTGCAGCATTAATCCGAATATTCCAAAGCCTTCTCATGTCACCTTTTTTCTCACGACGGTGAGCATAAGAATACTGAAGCGCATGAAGCAAAGACTCTTGAGCTCGTCTAAATAATGTGTGACGAACACCCTGGTGGCCTTTTGTCATTTTAAGTACTTTCTTGTGACGTTTACGTCTGGTTACACTCTGTTTTACTCTAGTCAATTATATCCCTCAAATAATAATTCAGGAATTAATTTTGCAAAAGCTTTTTAAGTTTGGGTACATCAGCAGAACTTACAGGCAATTTATCGCTATACTGTCGATGACCCCTAGATGGTTTTTTCCGTCTAAGATGGCTTCGGTTACCTTTCATTCTAACCAACTTACCCGTACCAGTAACTCGAAAACGAGCCGCAGCTCCCTTGTGTGTTTTAAGCTTGGGCACTGTTCAATTCATTTTTAGTTTCGTTCTTAGTTTGATTTTGTGAAGAATTACTCTTGATATTAGGTACAAGGATCATACTTAAATCCCTACCTTCGAAAGAAGGGGCACTTTCTAAACGTGCTTCGTCAACTAAATCTTCTGCAACCGCCTTCAATAGTCCCATACCCAACTCCGGATGAGATCTTTCTCTTCCTCTAAACATAATCGATACTTTAACTTTGGCTCCTTTGTCCAATAGCCTTTTCACTACTCGAACTTTGGCAGATCTATCATGGCCGCTTATACGCGTCTTCATCCGAACTTCTCTTAACTCATTGACCAAACTGCCTTTTCTGAGTCGCCGTGCCTCACG
>CAZSCD010000114.1:0-4611 GCA_964605345.1 uncultured Dehalococcoidia bacterium | reverse complement strand
GTTATAAATCTTTCTGCTCCCACCAATGTTTGCCTGCGTATAAAATCGTCTGGTACAAGAGAAAGGTTTGGGTTACTTATTTCGATATAGTAACCAAACACTTTGTTATATCCTATTTTTAATGATTTAATTCCGGTACGTTCACGTTCTCTTTTTTCAAGTCCAATGATATATTCTTGAGCATCGTGCAATTGATTGCGCAAATTATCGATCTCATTTGAAAATCCTGTTTTAAGTATTCCTCCAGAGTTTATGGACGTAGGAGGATCTTCAGATATTGCAGATTTAATAAAATTATTTATTGTGTTATTGTCTTGAATCTCATCAGTGAAATGCTTTATTAATGAGGTGTCCTTGTCTAATGATAGGATTGTTGTTAATTTAGGTACAGCTTCTAGACTCAAGCTTAGTGAAATCAGGTCGCGAGGATTTGCAGTAAAACTTCGAATACGATTAGTTAATCTTTCAATGTCCTGAATTGTTCGTAGTATTGAAATAATACGTTCTCTTCGTAACGCATTATTGTGAAACCAACTAACACCTTCTTGTCTTTGAATAATTTGTTTTAAATCTAATAAAGGTTGACTAATCCATCGTTTAAATAATCTTCCTCCCATTGGAGTCTTGGTGAAATCTAATACTGAAAGTAGTGAAGCGTTTGATGAATTCCAACGGCCAGACTCGTACAATTCCAAATTGCGTCGTGTTTGAGAGTCTAATGCCATATAAGATGAAGTTGAATAAGTACTCAAAGAGTTAATATGTGGTACAAAAATTTTCTGTTTCAGATTTAAATAATCTAAGATAGATCCTGCTGATGCAATCGCTAGTGACAGATGATCACACCCATATGCTTCCAGAGACGTAACGTTGAAATGATTCAACAAAGTTTCTTTAGTTCGATTTTGATCAAACGCTTCAGCATCTAATATCGTGATTGTTGTTTTTGTATTGGTAATGAATTTTTTAGTTATATCGGACACCAAAATTTCTGATGGAGAAATACGTGTTAATTCAGTATGTAGTTGGTTAATTGGGAATTGACTAGTAGTGAACTCGCTCGTACTAATATCTATGTACGCTAGGCCTGCATCATTTCCATCTACAACTATCGATGCTAGGAAATTATTGATATTTTGTTCTAGAATAGAATCTTCTATTATCGTGCCAGGAGTGATTACACGAACTACTTCTCTGTTAACCAACCCTTTTGAAGTTGCTGGATCGCTGGTTTGTTCACAGATTGCTAGTTTATAACCCTTTTTGATAAGTTTAGCCATGTAGGAATCTAATGAATGGTAAGGTATACCAGCAAGCGGAAAACGCTGTCCTTTTCCCATTTCTCTTGATGTGAGAGCTATGTCCAATTCCTTAGATAGGATGTGAGCGTCATCGTCAAATGTTTCATAAAAGTCGCCCATTCGGAACAATAGTATTTCCGATTCGTGTTCTTTTTTGATACGTAAGTACTGTTTTCTAGCAGGAGTCGACATATTTCACGGAACCTATGTTGAATAAATAAAGTTTCATTTTACCTGACATATGATATGTGTGAAAAGAAGGTAATGAAACATATAACTAAAAGACAGCTTATCAGGTTCGTGTATGTATATAGTATTAGTGTAACTATATATACATGTGCCAAAGGGATGGTGGATGCAGTTAGTTACTGGACAAACTTGTCTCCATAATGAATGAGACATGTAGAAGGTGTTTATTAATAATAAAAAATATCTAGTATTCTGTCCACTGAGAATTTCAACATCACATCAAATTTCGTTGATAAAAAATCAATCTTCTTTCCAGTAACGTTCTTCTTTAATCACGAATCCATTTGGATTCAATTTGCTTTTGATATCTTCTATCATTTGTGGGTGCCCACAGGCGTACACAATTGTATCATCAGATGACAATCCAAATTCCTCCATATATGTTTCTAGTATAAGATTCACACGTCCAGTAACTCCATGCCATCCATCATTAAGTCGTTCATTGGGTCTACTAATTGTTGGGATGTACGAAATCAGTTCTGGATATTGTGAAGAAAGTGATATGAGTTCCGAATCGTAAGTAAATTCATGTTTGTAACTTGATCCTTGAAAGACATAGAATCTGTGACCTTTATTTCTGTTATGAATGTAGTCACGTATGTAGCTTACGTATGGAACTATTCCTGTAACGGTGGCAACTAGTAATTGATTAGAGAAATTAAGGTCTAGAGTAAATATGCCTTTGGCTCTTGGACGTATAGTCAGACTATCGCCAACTTTTAAAGTCCATAGTTTCGGAGTTAACATACCTTCTGGAAGAGGGACCAATTCTATGAATAATTCTAACAAATCTTCATGAGGTGCTGAAACTATTGAGTAAGCACGTTCTATGCCATCGATGCCAATAGTGCAATATTGGCCTGGTTTAAAAGTAAAACCATCTGGTTTTTCAATCCAAAGTAACATTAAGTCTTCAGTCACGTTCTGGCGTTTACGCACTTTAGTTTCAGACAACTTTTTGGCCTTTTTTTGTATTACCATATCAGATACCCTATTCCATCATTTGGCGAGAACACGAATTGTGAATTTAGTTAAACCAATCAATTGTTCCGTACCATTTTTTCTAAACGTACTGGCATGAGAGGTAATCCTGGGAGCATTAAAATGGGATCTGAAACTTTAGAATTACTAAGCTCAGTGATCATCTGGCCAAACAGTATTGTAGTAGATATCATTCCTTTTTGAGGACTGGATAGTTGTGCAATACCACTAATACGGCCTTCCGGAGATACTGCTTCAATCCAGTCGCCTTCTTTAATACCCAATTCAATTGCGTCATCTGTGTGGATTTCCATTATCTCATTACGTACGATTGTGTTTTTGTTATTGACTTTTACGATTTCCAAATCTCTTTCTGGTTGATGCAGTACTCGGCCAGTTGCTAATGTGAAAGGATGATCAGAGTCATTGTTGTCTGGTAGATTCTCCAAGGTCATTTTAGATAGTTTGGCCTTTTTCAACAAGAATGAATTTTCATATAGAAACATAGTGCTTGAATCGGTTTTTTTGATGTATGGCCATTGAGGCCCAAAGGAGGCTATTTTTTCTAACGATAGGCCATTATAAAAATCTACTATGTTAGTTATTTCATCAAAAATCTCCTCTTCATTATCGTAATTAAATTCTTGAGAAGACATTCGTTTAGCAATTTGACTGACGATTTCCCAGTCATTTTTAGAACCTTTGTTGGATACAATTGCAGGGCGCAGTTTCTGAATTCGACGTTCTAAGTTTGTATATGAACCGTTTTTTTGTGCAAAAGTTGTAGATGGTAAAACTACATCTGCAAAATCCATTAATTTTCCTTCCAGAGCATTCTGAACAACTAGGAATTCTAGGTTACCAATGGCATCAATGAAATCTTGTAATTCTCCATTAGTGAAATTTGGACTATCTCCCATAATTTGAAGTGCTTTAATATCTCCATCAATCATGGATTTTGTAATTTCGTTAATCCCGACACCTTTTGTAAGTGGTATATCAGCTGACCAAATTTCCTGGAAGTGATTCCGTACTTTTTGATTGTTAATTGATTGGTAACCAGGCAAATGACTTGGTGAACATCCCACATCTTTTGCGCCCTGTTCATTTGCGCCGGGTATTAGAGGGTACAAGCCAGAGGATTCGATTCCTACGTTACCGGTAATAAGCGACAAGTTTATTAGAGCTTTCACACAGTCTTCTCTCTGGTCTTCCGGCAAAGTTTCTAGAGCATATAGAATTGCTGACGGCTTGTTTTTGGCAAAGAGTCTGGCAGCTTTTTGGATGTCTTTCTTGGGAATACCAGTTATTTTTTCTACTTTGACCAAATCAAATGCCGACAAGGAATTTTTAAATTCAACATAATGATCACATTGATTGGATATAAAATCATGGTCTTCTAGAGTTTCGTCTAGTATGACTCTAAGTATTCCTCCTATTAATGTTGGTTCACTTTCAGGTTTTGGACGGAGCCAAAGTGTGGAATGTCTGGTGATTTCTGTTTCTCTTTGATCAATAACTATGAGCGATGATCCATTCTTCACAGCTTCTTTTATTGGAATTGCTAGAACATTGTGTTCTTCAGTCATATTACTGGACACGACTAACAAACAGGATGATTTTTCTAATTCCCATATGGAATTGGTTGCTGCTGGATAGCCAAGCATCTCTTGGAGAGGAGAAACGAGTTCTGGGCGTACATTAGATGATGTGTCAACGTTATTGGTTTGCATAACTGTTCTTGCAAATTTCTGGGACACATAATTGTCTTCGTTGGTGCTTCTTGGTGATGTTATTAGAGCAAAGTCGTTGTTTCTATATTGTCCAAATTTTTCGGCAATCAAATTTAGAGCTTCATCCCAAGATGCCTCCTCTAAAGAATTACCACGTCTAATGAGTGGATTGTTTAAACCTTCAGATTTATTGACGAATCCAAGCCCAAATTTTCCTTTGAAACATAATTGTCCTCGGTTGGATGGAGCATGTATGTCAGCGGTTGCTCTAATAAATTTGCCTCGTTTATTAATTTCTAAATTAAATTGGCATCCAACTGGACAATGAGGACAAATACTAGTTACAG
>CAZSCD010000113.1:0-2993 GCA_964605345.1 uncultured Dehalococcoidia bacterium | reverse complement strand
TGTGTCTGCGTCAGGTATATCTATTCCCGTATTGAGAGTTCCTGCATTATTCGCACGTTCTATTAACTTGTTCAGGCTGTCGGATCCATCTTTGAGGACTTGTATGTTCGAAATAATGAACAATTTAGCAGGATCGGAAAGTCCAGATGTATCAAGAATGTCATGTAGAATTCCCAGATGCCCAATTCGTAATTGGTGTGAAGGTAGCCCTATCTGGTTTAGCCCCGTGTGTGCGAGTTCTATTATCTCTGCGTCTGCTTTTATTCCACTTTGCCCAATTAGTTCGGCTCCAACTTGAGTAAATTGCCTATATGTGCTGTCAGTATCGTAACGAAATACTGGGCCTCCATAGTGCCATCGTATCGGTACGGACAGTTCGTCTCGTGATTGAATGAAGTGGCTTATAATAGAAGATGTGAATTCAGGCCGAAGACTGACCTTATAGCCTCCTGGATCCGTGAAGGTATATAGACGACTTGTAAGTTCGCCTCCTGACTTACGTATGAAAAGTTCAGTTTCCTCTAATAAAGGAGTGTCTACTATAGTAAACCCTTTATCGTTAAAGAATTCCTTTAACTGGTCATATAGTTTGTTTCTGTGTTCGTAAGTTGGCCCTGTCATTGATTTCATGCCAGGTAGTACGGGGATATTTTGGTTTGACAAATTTATAGTTCCTTAAATTATGGAATTGGATTGGATTTAGTAAATGATTCTCTTATATTAGACTACAGTAATTGTACAATAGCATTTTGGGTGCTTCAATCAATAACGCTATCGTGATAATTTTGACATATAGAGTAAATTAAAGCTATTTCGTGTGTTGATGAAGTAAATTATGCAAAACACTACGCAATTTACACAGGATAAATTCGAGTTAACAAGAACGCGATACACGTATACATGGGTCAAATCTTAGAGACTATTTCATTAGCATATGTAATTGAAAGACCGTAGATTAACTTAATTTTGGATTGAGTAGGTGATTTTAGGATGGTAAATTGAGTAATTCTGGCAGTAAAAGACACATTGCAATAGTTGTCGATAGTGCTGCATCTCTCCCAGATCGTGTTGCCAATTCACGAGAGATTTACGTCGTACCTATGAATGTTACATTAGGTGATAAATCATATGTAGATGGTTGTGATCTACCTTCAAATACATTTTATCGCATGATGAAGGCGTCTTCAGTGGTGCCATATACATCAGCACCGTCCCCAGACGAGTTTCTTAAAGTTTTCAGATGTGCATCAGATCAAGCACAATCGATCTTGTGTTTAACTGTGGGTTCCAAATTTAGTTCTACGTTTAATTCCGCGAATGTCGCGGCGAAGATCATTAAAGAATCCCAGAAACAGTTAGATATAGTTATTGTAGACACCAAAAGTGCGGCCGGTGGAGAAGGATTAATTGCATTAGAGGCATTGCGTGCAACAAAACAAAGTAAAGGATTAAAGGAAGTAGAATCGGCGGTTAAAAAAATTATGGGACAAGTTAAGGTCTTAGCTTTTGTAGATACGTTGTACTATTTATGGAAAGGAGGCAGGGTATCGTATCTGTCTCACGTTGGCATGTCTATGTTAAAGATCAAACCTGTTTTTGAATTATCCCAGGGACAAATCCATTCATTGGCTCGTCCCAGGACGCAAAATAATGCCATGTCTTGCTTATTTAATCTTGTGAGAGAAAACGTGAGTCGAGGTCGAATTCATGCTGTCGTAATGCATGCTGATGCTTTAAATGCAGCAGAGGAATTGAAAGTTAGGATTGAGAGCGAATTCGTTTGTGAAGAATTATTTATTAGCGAGTTCAGTCCTGTAATGGGAACACACACGGGGCCTGGGTTAGTTGGAATTGCTTTTTGGAGTGAATAGGTTTTCTACCACAGTTTCATTGAATCCATAAATAGCTGCTCAAATCCTTTTTCGTCTACCTCACGTGGAGATAGTTTGATTACTCTATGTTGAGGCATTGTGCCAGCTATTAAGTCATCTACATCGCTGGTATTATACCCTACAGCACTTAAGCCGTTGGGCATTCCAATCTTGCGCATTATTTTGATTATTTCTTCAGCTAAGAGATCGCCTGCTTCCTCTGGGTTGGCGTTTTCAATATTGCCACCTAACAAACTGACTGCTTCTAAGTGACGATTTGGGTTCGTTGGGCCAGTGAAACGATATACAGCCGGGCTATTTAAGGCGACGGCCATCCCGTGAGGAATTAAGGGTGTGTTGGGAGGATAGTCCGGGGCTACGTAGTCTTTCACCATTCCAGATACTGGATATGACATCCCATGTGGTAGATGACATCCAGCATTTCCAAATCCGAATCCTGCTATTGCAGAAGTCAATAACATTTGTCCACGAGCTTCAAGGTCGTCATTGTTTTGTACGGCTCTGACTAGATTTCGTGAAATTGTGCTCAACGCGGATTTGGCCCAAATATCACTTAGAGGGTTTGCACCCTGATAAGCAGGACGAGTTTCGGGACTTTCTGGGGCCACACGATTGTGGAAAGGTAATGCTGTAAAAGATTCTAAGGCATGGCCTAACGTATCCATACCGCTGCACGCTGTGATCATTGGAGGTAGTGTACGGACATTATTTGGGTCTAAAAGACCGACATTTGGTTTGAGATATCGACTGGCTATACCAGTTTTAGCTTTCATCTCAAGTAAATCAAAGACAGATACACCGGTTGTTTCACTTCCAGTACCTGATGTTGTGGGTATTGCAATAAGTGGCTTGAGTGGGCCTGGTACAGGAGCGCCAAGTCCCACTGGTGCGTTGACGTATGTTAAGAACTCTGCAGGATAGCTTTGATAGAGGTTTACAGCTTTAGCTGTATCTATCGACGATCCTCCTCCTATTGCTAAGTATCCATCAAAGCCCATGTTGTTTGCGAACGCGATGGCTTCTTTGAACGATACATCTGTTGGCTCAATGTGGACTTTATCATAGAGAGTTGTTCGTATCCCTGCAGATTGAAGCGAATTC
>CAZSCD010000112.1:0-12059 GCA_964605345.1 uncultured Dehalococcoidia bacterium | reverse complement strand
GTACAACAATCGTGGGGGGCATATCCCACATCTGTATATCGTTATTACGAACATGATGAAGATCATTTGAATTATTATCAGAACTGTGCAAGAGAAGGAGGACAAATATATCAGGAATATTTAAATAAATTTGTATATGATTGTGAATCATTTGATAATTATTTAGAAAAGATTGGCGGGAATAGTAAATTAAAAGAATTACGAAATTCGATGTTGAGTTTGCTATAAAAAATCCAAGGATTCAATAAATCCATTTTTTGATTTACTTTGTTAACGGTAAATTTATGAGTTTGTTAAGCAACCAGATATTGGAGTGAGAATTTGCCTAGTGAAAGATGTCAACCTGATGAACTAATGGTGGTTGAGGCAGCACGTTATATTAACGATGGCGATACCGTGATGGTAGGTACAGGATTGCCAATGGTTGCTAGTCTTTTTGCACAGAAAAACCATGCACCTCATATGTGTTACGTGGTAGAGACGGGTAACATGGCTCCACAAGTCATCCCAACTCCTATTTCTGTGTGTGACCCGAGAGTTATGTATCGCGTAGTGAGATTCGGATCATTGTTAGATACACTTGGTGGTGTGTTACAACGCGGGTTATCGGATGTAGCTTTTTTAGGAGGAGCGCAAGTAGACCAGTTTGCCAATGTGAACTCTACGGTGATTGGTGATTACCACAAACCCACTGTGCGACTTCCAGGTAGTGGTGGTGCGAATGATTTGGCGTCTCACGCGAAAAAAATTCTTATTATCGTTCGTCATGAAAAGCGACGTTTTCCTAAAAACTGTGATTACATTACTAGTCCAGGTTATATTGATGGCCCTGAAGGCAGAAAACGTGCTGGCTTGACAGTAGCATATCCGGACATATTAGTTGTCACTAATTTGGCCGTTATGTCTATAAACAAATCCAAGGGTAGATTACAGGTAGATAAACTCATGCCTGGTGTAACACTGGAACAAATTAATTCGAATACGGGATTTGAATTAATTGTGCCTTCTGAGATAAAAAAAATAAACCCTCCAACTGAACTAGAGCTACGTATTCTTCGAGAAGAAGTGGACCCAACAGGAAAATATCTTGTTAAGAGTAATTAGTGTTGGTGTACTTACCACAGTAACATAAAGGACTTTCACATACTCTCCTAATATTATCAAACCCGATATTTCTTCTTTGCTGCATTGTAATCACTTAGGGTATTCAAATCTAAACAGATTATTGAGTCGTTTAATTCCACCTCATTAACCGCATGCCTGTGTGCCTTGAAGACATTACGTATACCCTGAGTAGTGTCCGAAATATTTTCTAATGAATTCCTTAAAGATCCAGAGAATATTAAAGGGTGCCCTCCACGTCCGTGAAACCTTGGTGAAGTTATAAGCGCATTTTTCTCAATATGTGATTGAATTACCTCAGAAATAATGCGTGTGGTGCGGGGTTGGTCTACAGCTAGTAGAAGTATTGCATCGGTGTGTGGATCAATACGACTAAGCCCTTTTTTGATAGAGGTTGCTTTGCCTATCTGATAGTCAGGATTAACAACATATTGTGCTTTGTTACAGTCTATGTACTGGATTATATTATTGGCTTCGTGTCCCAAAACCACAATTACTTCTGAGACTCCACTTTCTACCAGGCAATTGATTTGAAATTCAATTAGAGGGACTTTATCCCATGGCAAAATAGACTTAGGTGTACCCATGCGTGTAGATGCGCCAGCAGCAGTTAGAATCGCAGATACGTTGTTTGCCATTAGTCTGCAATTGGCGCAGAAGTCTCTATTTTGCTCCTAATCTTTTCGATGCGCCATTCTTCCAATTTCATAGGTTTACCTGTACCGCCCAGGCGGTACATAAGAATTTCCGCCATGATGCTTATTGCGATTTCATCCGGAGTCCTAGCAGTGATATCCAAGCCAATTGGAGAGCGTATTTCCTTAATACGTTCCATAGATATTCCGTTTCGTATGAGATCTTCATAAATCAAAATAGCCTTCCTTTGGCTTCCCATAAGTCCCACATATTTGGCTGTAGTTTTTGCAGCTGCAGCTAGAGCGACATTATCATAGCGGTGTCCTCGAGTTGCGATTACGATGAATGTATTAGGGTTAATTGGAAGCAAGGGTAAGGCGTCTTCAGGTTTCTCTACTAATATAATATCAGCTTGAGGGAATCGTTCCTTATTGGCGAATTCTTCTCTATCGTCAGTAATGAAAAGATGAAACCCTAATGTCTTTGCGAGTGGAGCTATGGCGTTTGAGACATGTCCGCCGCCACATATGATGAGTTGAGGAGGAGTGGTATATGCTTCGATGAAATACTCGTCACCACCTTCTGTTATTACGTACTCGTTTTGGCCGTGGATCATTAGTGCCTGTGCTCTTTTAATCGCGTCTTGGTCTAGCTTGTAATTACCTAGAGTTCCCTCATATGTGCCGTCATACCGTATAAGAAATTTGGCTCCTATAGGTACAATATTCCCGTTAGATTGTTTGATAAGGCTGGCAATTGCAACTGGATTACTTCCACTGTAAGAATTGGTTACTTCTTGTGCTAAGGAAAGAAAATCACTTGGCGGGCTCACAGGATCTATTAAGAAATACATGGTGCCGCCGCATACTAATCCATCTTCAGCTGCTAGTTCTTCATTTAACTCATATTCTTTGTATTGAGCACCGCCGCCGTTTTTCAATAGTTGTTTTGCTGCAAACCAGATGTCGCCTTCCACACACCCACCACCTAGGGTACCCGTACCACTACCGTTCTTACGTACAAGTAGTTTGGCCCCAGGTTTTTGAGGAGTGGATCCTTTGGTTCTAATCACGGTTGCAATTACAACGGGATCGCCTTTATCAAGTAGGTTGACGGCTTCTGAGAAAACTTCTCTCATCGTATTTTACCGAACTAATGCAAATTGTTGGATCAATGCCAGAATACCTATAGCTTATCAATTTTAGTGAGCTAATTCAACGAGAACACAATGGCAAGAATCACATCCTTATAATTTGAGAGATCGCTTTAAAGATGATGAGTCGTTATAGGGTCCTACAACTGCCATATTTATTTTTTCTGTGATTAGAAGTTCTTTCGTTACTCTTTGGACATCTTCAATCGTTATTTGCATAATATTTCTAATTACTGTGTTGGTTTCTTGGATTTGTCCTAAAAGTACCTCTTCAGCACCTTTTAATCCAGATACTATTTTGCTGTCTTCCATATTTAGTGTTAATCTTCCCAATGTCATACGTTTGGCCTTTTCAAGCTCTTCTTCAGATATCGAATCTTTCATGTGATTTATTTGTGACAGAATGTTCTGGCTAGCTTCATAGACATTTTTAGGGGCAACCCCCGCAGTGACTATAACTGCACCGGTGTCGGTAAAATGAATTACCTCGCTATGGATATCGTAGGCCAGGCCTTTGATTTCTCTTAATTCAGTGAATAGTCGACTGCTCATACCTTCCCCTAGTATTACACTTAATAAATCTAGAGCATATCGGTCAGGGTTTTTGAGTCCAAATGCAGGAAACGCTATTGATAGATGTACTTGTTCAGTACTTCTGCAATCGACACGTAAACGCGGATTAGATTGAGAGTAGGTTACTGGTTCAGGAGGATTTGTAATTTTAGGTTCCCAGTCTTCGTATAGAGATTGTGCATGTTCAAGTACTTCGTGGTGAGTAATGTTACCGGCAACACTAATTACTACGTTACTGGGATTATAATGATTAATCCAATACTCCATCATATCGGCACGAGTTATATTTAATATTGATTCCTTAGTTCCACCAATTTCTCGCCCTAGTGGATGATTTGGCCAGAGCATTTCGTCGATTATGCCTTCCACTTTGTATTCTGGATAATCGTTCGTCATATTTAATTCTTCTATTAAAACCAAACGCTCATTTTCAATGTTAGGAGGAGTAAACAATGAATTGCGTATCATGTCGGTAAGTAGATTTAAGCTTTGGGCGAAGTAAGGCTTGGTAACTTTGCACCAGTAAACGGTCATTTCTCGTTCAGTACTGGCGTTCATGATGCCTCCTGTGGACTCAATATTTGAACTAATTTCCCAAGGCGTGGCTCGCAAATTAGTCCCTTTAAAAAGCATATGTTCAATGAAATGAGATATCCCAGTTTGAGTATCTGACTCGTGTCGGGAACCTGTACCAATGCATATGTTAATGCTACTTGATAGAGCGTGGGGCATCTCTGATGTAACAATACGGAGAGCATTGCCTAATGTGGTTTTATGCGTATTTTCCGTTTCGTGCCAGGATTTCGAATTCATTGCTAGATGTTAGGAGATGAGTTGTGGTGAGTCAACCTCTTTATGTGTATAGAATATTGCTGATAACTACGCAAATAACTCGAGACTTTATCAACTTTTTTGATCGATTATTTGACTTGCACGCAGTGCTTTATTGGTTGACGCATAAATTCCTGTAAACAGATATATACTTGCGCCTATTATATACACGCTGCGTACCGGTATGAAGTCTATTATCCACGCAAATAAAAGAGCCCCACACATAAAAGTACTTGTTCGAAGCATTTCCCTTGTAGCATAAACGCGACCTAACTGTCCTCCAGTAACTTTTGCTTGAAGAAGGGAATCTTCGGCTACATCTCTTATACCAAATGGAGGACCAAACAATCCCGCCACAATAATTGCTATCCATACAGTCGGACTACCCGCAAATATTAAAGTTAATAGTGCAGTTAAAAAAGTATTTGCGATGATAACCCGTCCTGCAAAACGATTGACCAAATCACTGATTTTTGCAGCCCATAAAGAACCAATAACCATACCCATAGCAAAAAATGTTGATACTAATCCCCAGTGTATGGAAGTTCCAGGTAATTCTTTTGTAATGAAAACTAATAGAACCGCACCTGCCCAAATACCGTGAGGTAAGTGTTCCATTGTTTCAAGTGTAGTTAAAGACCTTGCTAATGGATGACGTAGTAAATAACGCCACCCATTCGCTATTGAGAGGAAAACATGTTCATTCTGGATGGAAGAAGATGTTACATTTTTGGGTACTTGCATAAAAAACGCAGATAAAATCGATACAGTAAATAAGATTATTATGCCCAAAGCAATTTGTCCAAAAGAGACCACCAATAGTAACCATCCACCTAGGGCAAAAGAAATAGCCATCACAATCTGGCCAGATACGAGCATAAAGCTATTTGCTTTAATTAATTGTTCAGGAGTTACTAACGATGGAATTATGGCTAAACGAGCTGGACGATGTATCACTTCTAGTATAGATAACACTAGAAGTATTACATAAATACCAGCTAAGGACGTGATATTTCCATCGTCTAGTAACAAGATTGCCAAAATGATCATTAATAGGCGAATAAAATCTGTTATAGAGAGAATATATTTTCTAGTAAATCTATCAACCATCACACCTGCAAAAGGACCAAACAAAATTACCGGTAAAGTGCGCATTACCATCGCTACTGTTGCTTGTAGTGCCGATCCAGTTTGGGTAAAAACTATGACTATCACGGTGATGGTAAATAGTTCTAAGGCTAATGTTGATGATAGATTTACTAAGCATAGGCGCCAGAATGACAAGTTGAATAATAGATTAGGATTAATATTTGTCACGGGCGTGTTTTGGTAAACAGTTGAGGCTCATCAGAAGAATTGGAGATTCTATTCAATATGTAAGTCATGTTTATAGTTCAGATATAAAATAAAAAATATTGATTGAACCCCTAATATATAGATCGTTTTAGGAAAGGTCAATTATCTATAAAATAAAACTGGGAGTTGAAATATCACACGAATGTGAGAGAATTTTGTACAATGTATCTGAGCTTCACATTCATTTAAAAGTTATGGAGAAAATTATGGGTAAACTTTGCATAATAGGAATAGCTTTATTCCTTATGGTAGCAGCTTGGTCTGCATGTGGCGAGGACTCTATTAATAATGAGGTTGTAGAAAGTGATTCCACACAGTCAGATCTTGAAGTTGGAGATCAGGGCGTATCGGCACAAGCAGATATTACTTCGTCAACACCGGTTGTTGAAAGTGATCCAACGCCAGTCAAACAGAATGAAATCCCTCCAGAATTGCTTGGTGTAGGTGGATGGATTAATGCGGATCCATTTACCTTGGAGAGTAAAAGAGGGAGCGTGGTTTTAGTGGATTTTTGGACATATACATGTGTCAATTGTATTCGTACGTTCCCATATCTTAAGGCATGGCATGAAAATTATAGTGATGCGGGTTTGGTAATCGTCGGTGTACATACTCCTGAATTCGAGTTTGAGAAAATTTACGATAATGTTGCAGAAGCTGTGGCGAATTTCGGCATTAAATATCCAGTGGTGCAGGACAATCAATATGCAACATGGGATGCTTTCGAGAATAAAGCTTGGCCTGCCAAATACTTAATAGATAAAGATGGAGAGGTACGATATGTACACTTTGGTGAAGGTAATTATTCTGTAACAGAACAAAGAATTCGTGAATTATTGTCTGAAACTGGAGCTGATATAGCAAACATAGATATAAGTTCATATGAAGAGCCAATAGTAGCCAAAGACGCTAGAACTGGCGACATGAATGTGTCACAAACTAGAGAATTATATCTTGGATACAAACGTAACTACATTTTGGCTATGTCAGAACAATCGCAACCACCATATATCAGACATAACGAATATTATGGCCAAGGGGCCATGGATTCAGATGTTGATTACACTGATCCTGGAGAACACCATAACCAATTCGTATATTTACATGGTTTGTGGCGTAACGAACCGGAAAAAGTGGTGCATGCTAGAAACACGGAAAACAACGAAGATTATATATTGATTATGTTTTATGCTACTAGTGTAAATGCAGTAATGTCATCAAGGACAACTGATTCTTTCATAGTAACTCTGACATTAGATGGGTCTCCTATGAATCCTGAACAGGCGGGCGCAGATGTGTCTTTTGATGATGATGGCAATAGTTATGTTACTGTTAACGAGCCTCGTATGTACCGTTTGGTTAACCAAGATAAATTTACATCCCATGAATTAAAACTCAGCTCTAACTCTGATAAATTCTCTGTGTTTGCATTTACGTTTGGTGCATATGTAGGAGGAGAGCCGAACTAGTAGGGTATTTGACATGAAGTTTTTGTGTGTCAAGTTGACTTTGGTTGTTTTTGCTTTAGGATGCATTGCTTGTTCAGTAAGAGTACAAAGTGAACTAGATAGCGAAACAGACGCCAAAATCCCTTCTCGTATTGCCTCAGGCGAGATTAATGCCAGAAATGAACTCATCAAGGGGCCTGTGTCATCTAATGGAATACAGGTTATTTTGGCAACATCTGATCTTATGGCAGGGAAAAACCGTGTTGGTTTCTTATTAACATCTACGGATGGTTTTGTAAGAAATCCATCGATAGTAGCATCTTCGTTTTATTATTTGGAAAATTCAGATGAAAGAATTGTCTATGAAACTGTTGTGGCTAATTTCCATGATTCGCCATATGGAGAGAAAGGACTTTATACGGCAGAGTTTAACTTTGACAAAAGTGGATTGTGGGAAATCGAGGTAAATATTTTAAATACAGATTATTCAAAATATCATGCAAAGATCAAATTTGATGTGAAGAATTGGTCTAATGTTCCTTGGATTGGTTCAGTGGCTGTAAAGAGTAATAACAAAACCATTTTTGATGTAGAGGATATTACCCAACTTACTACAGGATCTTTACATGATCCGGATTTTTATCAAATTACATTAGCGGAAGCTGCAATCAATGGATTACCGACAGTTTTGGTTATTGATAGCCCCGCTTTTTGCATGACTATGGTTTGTGGGCCTCAACTTGAGATATTACAACAATTAAAAATTAACTATAAAGGACAAGCGAATTTCATACATGTAGATTTATATGACAATCCAGAAGAAATACAGGGAGACCTTAACCGTGCCGTTATTTCTCCCACGGCTATCGAATGGGGCATACTAAACAAGCAATGGACTTTTATTATTGACAGACAATCAAGAGTCATGTCGCGCTTTGAAGCCTTCGTTACATTCGAAGAATTGGAACAAGCATTGTTAAAAGTTTTATGAAAGGGAACTCCAACAATAAATAAAACATCTGTGCATGGAAATAACACCGAAAATGTTAGGTGCTAAATTATGAGACTTCTTACATTTTTCAATCGAGTTTTTGTATATGCTGGATATATGTTTTCGAATCTTTGGGATACTTTCCCTCCATATAATGTATTTGAAGGAATTCTTCAAAGTAAAGAAGAGGATAGTGATGGACGAGCATATTTGATTGTAGAATCACACAGGGTAAAAGTAGATCAGACGACATTTGACAAACTTGTTTTGGGTGAACGTTTACGCGTAAGGTCGACTAGAAGACATAGGGCAATTAATATAGACAGATTTCTTTCAAGCGATAAAATGACGTGACGATGAACAATGGATTAGTTATTGAATAGACCTTCACGTGCGAATACATCTGCTAGGATATTGATACCATCATCGATCTCTTCAGGGGTGTTGTGACTGTATGCAAGCCGAAGGTAATTTTTACGATCTCGTTTGGCACGGAATAGAGAACCTGGACTGTATTTGACATTGGCTTTGACTGCTTTGTCTAATGCGGCAAATGTATCGGCTTTCTTTGGAAGTTGCACCCAAATCATCATTCCTCCATGTGGGCTATTCCATGTGCATGTGGAGGGGAAATATTTTTGTAAGGCTGTCAGCATAGCATCGCGTTTGGCTTTTAGAGAAAGTCTAACTTCATGTACATGTTCGTCTTTGTGGTCTCGCATATATTGGTAAATAACCATTGAAGCAAGATGACTTGCATATCCGCCAAATTTGAGGTTACTTAACATTTTTGCTACGGGTCCAGGTACTATCCCATAGCCTAGACGTAATCCACATCCTAATAACTTCGTGTAACTGGATACGTACATTACGGAATTGCCATTATCGATTCCAGCAATTGATGGGGGCAATTCTTCGCCATCTATATAGAAATCTGCGTAGGATTCATTTTCCAGTATTGGTATTCCATACCAATTAGAAATTTCCAGCATATGATTTCGTCTCTTTATGCTTAGAGTCATGCCCATAGGGTTTTGATAGATTGGGATAGTGATTATCATTTTGGGATGTTTGTTTTTGGAAACTAACTGCGATATCGTGCTTTCAAGTATATCCGTGTTCATACCTCTATCGTCAGTGGGAATGTGTATTACTTGAGCCTCTCGCTCTAATAACATTCTAAGCGTGCCTAAATATGTGAATTCTTCGACGAGGACTATGTTTCCTGGGTCTATAAAGGCATCTAGTATGCATTTTATCGCTCCGCTGGCACCTTCGCTCAGGAAAACGGATTCGCTTGTAGTATCAAAGCCTCGTGTTTTTCTAAGATCATGAGTTATGAGTTTGCGTAAACGCTCATGTCCTTGTGGGAGGGGATAGGAAGCTAATGATGTGCCTTCATCACTTAAACTTTTACTTAGCGCGTTTATATATCCTTGGTAAGGTAAAGTTGATGGGTCAGTGTTAGTAACTGAAAACACGTATTTTGTTTGAGCTTGTAGCTCTTCTGGCATACGCACAAAGTTTGGGAGGTGGCTTGAAAACAATTTGGAGTAGTTCATTGTCTTAGGAAATATCATATAGGCAGAGATATTTTCGTGCCAGATTGAGCACTTCGTGTTACAGCTTCCGAGAACTCCATATACTTCACCCCGTCTTCAAAAGATGTATGTGTTATTGATTCAAGTCCACGAATGGCATTGACGAACTCTTTTTCTACGCGCCATTCGCCCTCTTTTCTTTTTGGGATTTTAATTTCAGACAAATGAGAATCTTTTCGTTGGCCACCGAATAAAGTCATGGTAGAAACATCTAGCCTAAGAGTGCCATTGGTTCCAAATAACCAAACTTGATCAGGTGAGTTAAGTCCAGTAACTGTACTCAGGCTCATATGTACCACTGGTCCAGATATTGTTTCACATAGAATTTCAACATGGTCTGGGATCGAAATAATATGGGTATTGTTGGTCTCATCTTGGCGTGTCTTAACGTTGACTGCTGTGATTGCGTTAACGCTTGAAGCGGGCCCTATCCATCTTAGCAAGGTTTCATACCAAATTCCCATCTGCATTATGTTATATCCGCTCAGGTTCCTGTTGTGTCGCCAGTGTAAAGGCGTTTCATAATCAATAAAACTACCCTCACTAACATTTATGTCAACTGACAGGATGTCGCCTAAATATCCGTTTACAATCAGTTCTTTAATCATATTGTCAACTTTGAATGTTATAGGAGCCGGCACTATTTGAGTTATTAGATGTGGTTTGGTGCGAGCTGCATTCATCATCGTGTGTGCTTCTTCTGCGTTCATGGCCATACGAGCTTCTGTTAAAACATGTTTGCCATTTTGTAGTGCGGCTAATGTAATAGGGCAATGCATGTAGGGCCATGTCCCAATGCATATAGCATTTGTATCCGGCGCTTCCACTAGATCAATCCAATTATCGTATATTTTCGGTATATCGAACTCATCAGCAACGAGCTGACTTGATTTAATGCTGCGATTACAGACGCTGATGAGTTCCACACCTTCGATTGCACTAAATCTGGGGAGATGTTGGAGTTTAGTATTCGCTCCTGCTCCCACGAATCCGATGCGTATAGCGTTGTTGTCCATCTTAACTCCTTGTTGTATCTATATTCGTCTTACGTTTAATATTTTAGATTATATGATCATTTGGGAGAATTTTCATTTTTTCTTGGAAGAGTTGAGGGATATTTTTTATTGCCTATGAAAAAACCAACCGTACTTGTGGCAGTGATTATTCCAGCTATGATGAATGGTGTGGCCACATTAAATATTCCGATTGTAGGAGCCAGAATGAATGCTCCTCCTGAGCCTCCAATATCCCATCCTTGCTGTAGAGTCGCTATTGCAGAACTCCGTTCTCGAGGGGTTACTCTATCAACAGTTAATGATCTAAGCCCCGGTGACAACAAGCCAAATCCTATTCCCCATGTGAATGAAGAAAACAGGAACATGAATTGGTTCGTAGAATATGCTAACGTGAACATACCCAATGCAGTTGCCAGTAACCCTGGTATTATTACTGCAGCTCTGCCTACTCGGTCAGCGACTAGTCCTGCAACGAACATAGTTAGAATTATGGTAGATGCGGCAACCGTAAAATATAGCCCTGGATTACCTAGTTGACGTTCCTCTGCAAGTAAAGGCAGGAACGTGCCTATTGCTCCCCATGTAACAGTGTATCCAAGAAAAATAGTTGTTGGGAATAGTGCTTTGCGGTTAATAAGAGATATTTTGTGCTTGTCAATTGTGTTGTGAGGTGTGTTGGTTTTAGCGGATGAGATTCTAAGGGCCAGTATGAATGCTAATAATGAAGCTGATGCAGAAAAAAGAAAACTAGCAACAAACCCATGTTGAGTTAAAATCCAGAAGGATACTAATGGAGCGTATATCGATGAACCAGCGGTTGCATTTCCTTCATATGCCATACCTTCTGCTCGTCTAACAGCTGGAGCCAAATTAGCTACCATGGTGGCAGTGGCTACAGGAGCCATTGCCATGCCTGTACCCTGTAAAGCCCGTACGACCAATAACCACCAAAAAGTTTGTGCATATATATGCAGGATGCTTGCCGTACCAAAAATAATGAACCCAATTAATGCTACACGTTTAGCTCCTAAAATATAAACCCATCGTCCTGCAAAAGGTCTAATGCCTAATGCTACGATTCCAAAAGACCCAACAACGATTCCTATATGCCATTCATGGCCGCTTATTTCTAACACGTAGAGGGGTAAAATAGTGATTAATGATCCATAGGAAACGAACAGAAAATGTGTAGATAGCAACGTAAGGGCAAAATCAATGCTCCAGAGATTGTTCTGGTGCACAGGTAAAGATGTTTGTTCCAAAAGAATATCTTCCTAATATTTTCGTAGTCATACAGTATGTGTAGTTTGGTTATATCACATTTGACAGAAA
>CAZSCD010000111.1:0-7505 GCA_964605345.1 uncultured Dehalococcoidia bacterium | reverse complement strand
ATGCAGCTAGATCTCGAACATCAATGATTTGCTGTGAACGTTCTGGGTAACCTGGAGCAAGTACCATCCCACCTGTTTCCACACGTCTCACCCAATAAGTAAATCTATCCGTAGGATCGTTTGGTCCAACAATGAGACCAGGTCGGTAGATTAGCGTACGGTCTGGCATTACATCTTGAACTATCTTTTCACAAAGTGTTTTTTGACCGCCAAAATCTACCACTTCTTCGAAACTCTCATCTGCTAACTCAGCAAGTTTCCAGTTTTCATCAACTCCTACATCTCCTACATCTCCATAAGCACCCACACTTGAAACAAACGTGTAGTGATCAACCACACCAGCTAATAGTTCTATTGAACTTCTAACTTGTAACGGTATATTTGAAGGGTCGATAACCGCATCCCAATTTCTACCTTTCAAAGCATTTAAATCTCCACGACGGTCTCCTATAATTTTTTCAACATCAGGAAACATATCAGGATTCGTTTGCCCCCGATTAAACAACGTAACATCGTGTCCACGAGATAAAGCTACTTCAACTATGTGTAATCCAACAAACTTAGTTCCACCAAGAACTAATATCCTCATGACGAATCTCCTTAATACATAATCTTAACAACAATACATATCTTGACAACGTAATTTCCAAAATACTGTTGACAGCACTTGGAGATGTTCGTAGACTTCTATGATTAACAAAGTAAATCTAAAGATTGGATTATACAAAATACCTAAACAACTTGTCATGCTATACACTGTTTTGCAGGAAAAGACATTTCCTCATACATAACATATAGGAGAAACCAGTGAGCAAACGTTATCCACAATCGATACTTGTAACTTGCGAAATTCCATGGGACAAAAATTCAGAACTGATGGAAGACCTGTTCCGTCAAGAACTACGTGCAACAATGGAACACTTCCCAAATCTATACATTTTTGGCACCGCAGGGGAAGGGTATGCCGTCACATTATCTCAATTCGAGAGGATAACCCGAATATTTCATGAAGAAACCAACAAAGATGGCATATATCCAATGATAGCTGCTATAGGCATGTCTACAGCACAGGTGGTAGAAAAAGTAGGTATAGCATATGACATAGGAATAAGAGACTTCCAAATACCTCTTACTCCTTGGGGCCCACTCAATGACCACGAGTGTATAACTTACTTCAAGGATGTTTGTGGCAATTTCCCAGACGCCAAATTCCTACATTACCAACAACCAATTGCAACCAAACGCATGCTATTAGGACCAGATTACCAACGCATTGAGGCAGCCGTCCCTAATTTTGTTGGCACAAAAAACTGCATATCAGACTTGTATGAAATAATCAGCATAGCAACTCATACAACAGAACTCCAACATTTCTGGGGAGAATTAGCGTTCCCCCATGGATGCCTTTATGACGAATGTTCCATGCTGTCTTCATATGGGAGTCTGTTCCCGACAAAAACCAAAGAGTTCTTTAACTACGGAATTACGGGGCAAATTGACAAAGTTTTTCAAATGCAACGCGATTACTGGAAAGTCGTTGAAGCGTTTGAAGAACCATCTCAAGGGCTAGACCTAATATTTGGCGCTATGGACAAAATGACAATGAAAGCCAGCGGAGTAGATGTTCCACTTAGGCTGCTATCCCCATATCAAGAAATTGACATGGATATCTACGAAAAATGCATCAATGCGCTGAGAACAAAATACCCGGAGTGGTTAAAGTAACTCTAAACCAATTAGTTTTTTGTTTGTATCAATTTGTATCAAGATGATTCAGCTACTGTGGGGAATCTTGAAGTTCTAGAGATTTTATTTTGTCCTCTACTTCCCCTAGTTTGACATACTCCTCACCAATCAGGCAAAAACATCTTTTTAGATATAGGTCAGCTAGCACCTCGCCACTAACTTTTCTAGCTTTTGCCACATCCAACAAACGAGACACTTTGTAGCTTGACGGTAGATAAGATGCCAATATTTTAACTTCTGATTCGGCTTCTCTAACCAACTCCTCTTCGCACCTATCAACTGCAAATCTAAGTTTTCCAACAAGCTTAGTTAATTCCTTAAGCTTATCATGAGCATTCATCATCCCATACAAAACTTCATTGACAGGTAGTTCTGGTGTATCTTTTGATGCTAAAGAGTCATCCGAGGAATGCAACAGTGATTTTTGAAGGTATGCTTCCGCATACCTTTGCAATCCATCATTTACAAGCATCATCGACTTGGATACATCAGTTGGGTCAAACGTACCTCCAAAAACAATATCGTCATCTCTAAAGTCAGCCATGTCTTCCAAATATTTAAATCCCCCTACCTTCTCTGGCCCTGGAGGAAATGCGAATGCAGACAAATCCTTAGGGCCAAGGTTTTCCACTTGACTCAAGAGAAACGGGGGTAGATATTTAGATAAATCCACCATCATCGGTAATATAACCAAATAACTCGCCCAAAGCTCTTCGGCGTCAGAAGAATTCCTGAAATAAATCAAAGCATGCCCTTTCGGTTTTTTTGGGTCACCTCTATCAAAAACAATTTCCATATGTACAACCCATCATTATTCAATATGTATGTTTTCACACAGTCGCAAAAGTTGTGCCTACAAACACCATCATTATACGATAAGACACCAAATGAAGTAACTACTGAGCCAGTACATCTAAATAACAACCCGTAAAACTTACCGAATTCAAGTAAGATCAATCATAGTGTACCTAGTTAAAAGAGCCATGCTAGATTCAACTTTAACGTGACTCTACTGCTATAATTTAACTCACATGATTGATAAAGTTAGTAATCAAATAAATCATTTACCGGTTAATCTTAATGTTAAGAATTCTAATTCATGTTAAATCATAGTTTCTACAAATCGTTGGTTAGACCACTACTTTTCTCGTTACATCCTGAGAATGCGCAACGAGTAGTTGATGTTGCCTTAAAACAACATCTCATATGGAAACATCTTTCTTCAGTATTTCAAGTTCGGAATCCTAAGCTTAATATGAATTTAGCTGGATTGGAAATAGCAAACCCAGTTGGGCTAGCGGCTGGATACGACAAGAATTGTCAACTACTCCCATCTTTAGCGTCATTGGGATTTGGGTATTTAACTTGTGGGACAGTAACTGAATTGCCGAGGAAAGGCAATCCTAAACCTCGTATCATTCGTTATATTAAGAACCAGTCTCTGGTTAACTCTCTCGGCTTTCCCAATCTAGGTGCAGAATCCGCAGCTCATCAATTAGAAAAAGCAAAAACTAGATTAGGAAAAACACCCATCATCGTAAGTATATCTGGAACAACGATAGACGAAATCTTGAGATGTCATAAACGCTTAGAATCACTATCAAACGCGATTGAAATTAACATCAGTTCTCCCAACACTGCAAATCTAAGAGAATTCCATAACATATCTGTATTAGAAAAACTTTTGGACTCACTTAACAACCAAAGAGCCAAACCTCTTTTCGTTAAGCTTCCACCCTATGCACATAAATCATCTAAAGATATATCTCTACTTCCAGCCAGAGAAGAAGTTCTTGAAATGGCCCGTACATGCGTAGCTAAAGATGTAGAATGCCTTACGGTAGCAAACACCAAGCCTATCCATGAGACACAATTAGTCGTAGGAACTGGCGGATTAAGTGGCAAATCTATTTTTGAAGACACATTGAGAATGGTATCGGAAATTAGACATGAAGTAGGCCAAAATACATATATCAACGCAAGTGGTGGAATTTTTTCAGGCGATGACGCATGGAAAGCACTGAATGCAGGAGCTAATACAGTTCAATTGTACACTGGACTTGTTTACCGTGGGCCAAGCGTTTCCAAAAAAATAAATCTAGAATTATTATCTGCTATGTATCCTAAAGAAACTACACACCAAAACACGATCTAATTCAGAAATAAAATCCATATCGTTAACCTACAAGACCTTTGGTGACCAATTCTTCCAAAACCGATGCGACTCCTTCTTCACTCACTGGAGGTGCGATATTATCAGCAACTGCCAATACTTCTGGAGGTGACCCTTCTATTGCAATGCCCAAATGTGCCCATTCAAGCATTCCAATATCATTGTATCCATTACCAAAAGCCACGGTCTCGTGTTGATGTATACCAAAGTGTGTGCACAACCATGCCAATGCTTTTTCTTTACCACCTTCAGGATGTAAAATCTCGCAAAACTGTGGGAGAGACCTTGTCACATACAACTTTGAATCAAACATAGCTTTCATATCTATTTCGATTTGTCCAATATCTGTATCTTTACCCACCACAACAATACGAGTCAGATATTCAGCATCAATAAACTTGAAATCTTTAACAACTTCCAATTGGGCATGGTTACGACGCACATACTTTTCTATCCAAGGCGTAACGCTAGTCACATAGATTTGATTGTTTTTATATACCAACACCTCGACAGTTTGAGATTCTAAGAATTTCAGTGTTGATACAAACATATCTCTAGTCAATTGACGTTGCCACAAAATTTTACCTGTTCTTGGATCTGACACTTGTGCTCCTTGAAAAGAAATTATTGGACAATCCAAATTGAGTTCCACACAAGCACGCGAGGCGGAGTCAAACATCCTGCCTGTTGCAACTGTAACTATCGCACCTAGACTCCTAATATGTGTAATAATTTCCATAGTCCTTTGCGACAAGGGATAATCCTCGGTTCTAATAGTGCCATCTATATCCAAAGCAAACAATCTATAACTCATTTGGTCATTTAAACTCCAAATACCTTTAGTCTACATCGATGGATCCACAATGATACGGAACACATTCTTGGTTTGAGCTAGCATCTGGGTAAATCCTACATCTATAACCTGATGAAGTCCTATAACATTTGAAACAAGAGGTAAAGTAAGTACTTTTCCCTTAGAGATTAAGTCTACTCCAGTCTCCACGTCCTCTCTGGTGTACCCAATAGTTCCCAAAACATGGATTTCACGCGCCACTATAGAGTTAAAATCAAACTGCGGTTTAGCTGTGAATATAGCCACGATTACAACTTTCCCACCCGTACGAACCATATTAACAGCTAAACTTGGAGTCTCAGGCGCACCAGCTGTCTCAATAACTATGTCTGGGCCTAATCCTCCAGTCAATTTACGAATAGCTTGTACTGGGTCGGTTTTTTCAACGTTTACAATTGAATCTGCTCCAAGTTCTTCAGCAATATCTAAACTGATCTGTCTTCGATCTATAGCATAAACACGAGCGCCTACTGACTTAGCAATTTGTAATGCCAACAACCCTACTGTACCAGCTCCTATAACTGCCACTGATTGTCCTGATTCTATGTGAGCACGATGGATAGCATGACAAGCTACCGCTGTAGGTTCACATAAAGATGCTGCAAGACTGGATACATTACCTGGGAGTTTTACCACTTTAGATGCAGGCCAAGTCAAAAATTCAGCCAAACCTCCATCTCGATTAAACCCCACAGTTGCCATCTTATTGCATTGAGTCGGATTACCATTACTACACCACCAACATTCTTTGCATGAAATTATTCCATCAAGAACTGTTCTATCACCCACCTGAATTGATTTCACATCTGGCGAAATTTCTACGACAGTACCAGTAATCTCGTGTCCTGTGATAAGTGGCATCATTTTCCCTGTCAATGGATGTGGTTTTTTGTGATTGATAAATAGTGGACCATACGAGTATTCTTCAATATCAGTTGCACAAATACCACAATAATCAACACGTAACTTAACTTCTCCGGCTAATGGTACTGGATCCTGAACCTCCTCTAATCTCAGATCCATGTTGCCATAGTAAACCATCGCTTTCATCGAATCACCTCATTATGACTCTCAGTATCTCGTCATCCAACCAGACAGGATGAAAATTCTATGCCGTAGAATGTGAAGTTAAGGTCCTATTATAGAAAATTGTGGGCGTTTGTGCGTCCATGGTCGTGCTTTTTCAAAACTTGACGAAGCTTTTAATACTGTGAGTTCATCTCCACGACGTCCAATTAGATGCAATCCTATTGGCAGTCCATTAGATGAAACTCCACATGGAATACTTGCGGCCGGCTGACCAGTCAAATTAAATATTGGTGTGAATGGCGTGTAAGCCCAATAGTCATCTATTTGCCGAGAATCTTGAACGCCAGGTGGGCTTCCTACTGGAAACGCAGGCACAGATGTAGTGGGAGTTAGAAGCAAATCATATGTTTCCATAAGATTCGATATCTGGAATTGAAGTTGTTCCAGTATGTGCAATGACCTAGCATAATCTGATGCTGTAATTCTTGTGGCTTTCTCGAGGTAATCTCGTACGTAGTCAGTTAATTTACTCGAATGATCTTGAAGTAAATGTGAATATTGGACATAGAAAATTGTGGATGCAATCGGGGTTTCTAAATCATAAGGTTCAATGATTTTAATATCCGGTTCTTCAACTATTGCTCCAAGTTCCTCAAATACCTTAGCAGATTCATAAGCAATATTAATCACTTCTGCATCCACAGAGGCATACCCCAAATCAGGACTCCAGGCAATTCGCAAATCTTCAACTCCACCCTGTAAGTCTGTCAGGTAATCTGGCGATTGTTGCCGTAGTGCAGTCACATCTCTATCATCTGGCCCAGCCAACACTTGTAACAAAATCGCTGAGTCTTTAACTGTCGTAGACATAGGGCCAGATTGATTGGTGTGATTGGGAGCTGGCCTAGCCACTGCTTCTAATGCAGGAACTCTACCAAGAGTTGGTTTTATGCCATAAACCCCACAAAAACTTGCCGGGATACGAATAGATCCACCCGCATCGCTACCAGTAGCCAAAGCACATAAACCACTAGCTAAGGCCGCTGCTGATCCTCCACTTGACCCGCCTGAAGTTCTAGTGATATCCCACGGATTACGACAAGCATCCAATAACCTATTTTCAGTAGTTCCAGATTGAGCAAATTCAGGAGTATTGGTTTTTCCGAGTATTAAAGCACCAGCATCACGAATCCTCTTTACCAGCAAAGAATCTGTATTGGGTACATGATCCTCGAACAATAAAGATCCAAAAGTTGTTCTAATGCCAGCAGTTTCCTCCATATCCTTGACGGCAATAGGAACTCCATGAAGTGGACCCAATTCCGCTCCAGACATAACCATACGTTCCGATATTACTGCATCTGCAATAGCTTGATCGCCTGCAACAGTCAAATAAGCATTGATCTCTGGATTCAGTTTCTCTATACGTTCTAAATATGCCTTGGTTAACTCTACAGGTGACAGTTGTTTCGAGGATATGTAATCGGCCAGTTGATAAGCTGGCGTGAAAACTAACTCATGAACTTTCATAAATATATCACTTCAATATGTGTCAACTTTGCTTTTGCCGCATCGTATAGCAGCGAAATAAACCGTGTCAACATATTCACCAACAGCAAATCAATTTTGCCCCCAATTTATGGTTTAAAATATGGTACAATTTCATTAGTTATTTGCTCTATATTTTGGAGATATCTCGGAATG
>CAZSCD010000110.1:0-4946 GCA_964605345.1 uncultured Dehalococcoidia bacterium | reverse complement strand
TTTCGCACAAAAGATTTCCAGCTGCCATAGGGTTTTAGATCTGTATGCTGGCACTGGTGTTCTCGGAATAGAGGCTTTAAGTAGAGGTGTTGATTGGGTGGATTTTGTGGAAATGGATTATACGTTGGCTAGACGTATAAGAGGAAATTTAGAGGATTTTTCTCTTGCAGATAAAGGATGTGTTTATACGGCTAAAGTTGAGAATGCATTAAGTAATCTGTCTGGAGGGTACGATGTAGTTTTCTCCGACACTCCATACGATATGGTAGATGTGGGACATGTGATGGAAAAATTAAGTCAGAACTAAAATGTTGATCGAGAAGGAGTTGTGATACTGGAAAATCGTTATGATACTACGGTTTTTGAAACTTATGACAATTTAATTCGTACCGATGTGCGTAAATATGGAGATACGGCTGTGTCGTTCTTCAAGTTGAGGTCGGATATTGGTTAAAGCAGTGTACCCAGGTAGTTTTGATCCAGTTCATAATGGTCATGTAGATGTTGCTAGAAGAGCATCTAAATTGTTTGATGAACTCGTAGTAGGCGTTTACGAAGATTCTCCTAAGGCGCTTATGTTTTCCACCAAACAAAGAGTAGGATTATTCGAAGAATCTGTCGCTGACTTGAAAAATGTCAAAGTCCATTCCTTTGTAGGATTGGTACCAGATTTTGCACGAACTATGGGTGCCAAGTTTATTGTGAGAGGATTAAGGGCAGGATTAGATTTCGAACACGAGTTTGAAATGACGCTTATGTGGCGTAACTTGGCACCTGACATAGATGTGGTATGCATGATGAGTGCATTGGAATATCAATTTGTATATTCTAGCCGTATCAAAGAAGTATCACAGTTGGGCGGTAATGTAGAGGCCATAGTGCCACCTCAAGTGGCTAGTAAATTGAAAGCAAATAAACATTAGGTGATATCGCTAATATTTTAAACTAAACGGAGAGAAATTATGGAGATTAGTAACATAGCTGCAGAATTAGAATCCTTGGCTACAAGTGGAACTAGAGTTCCGGGATTTCGTAGAAGAGTTTTGGTGGATATAGATCGTTTGGTGGAATTGGGTAATGAATTGCGTAATTCAGTACCTGTTAGTATCAGAGAAGCTGAGGAAGTAATTAAGCAGAAAGAAAGTATTCTTAGCCAGACAAATATGGAAGCTCAGCGGATTAAAGAATCAGCCAGCAATGAGGCTATGGTTCTTACAAGTGCTGCAAAAAGAGAACATGAGGCGAAAGTAGATCAATCTGAAGTTCTTAAAAGTGCCGATGAAAGGGCTGAAAAAATCAAAGAAGACGCAGTTAAAGAAGGGCAGAGGATACTACAGGATGCTAAGAAAAAAGCTTATTTAGTTATGGGAAGAGCTGAATCTGCAGCCAATGTTCGTAAACAGGGAGCTGACCAGTATTCCAAGGAAGTTTTATTTAGTTTAGAAGATCAGGTTGCTGGTTTGTTAAGTCAAGTTCGTAAAGGAATAGATGTTTTGAAGATTGATGCACAGGCTGTTCCTAAAGAAATGAATCAAAAAACAACAGAAAACGAACCTATACAACAATTAGAATTAGAACCAATTAATGCAGAAAAATCTGTTTCAGTAGTTTAATTGTTGTTCTTATTAGTCAACATAGGTAGGATGAGATAAACGGGCACATAACTTGATCCAATGATTTGACCGAGGTACTGTTTATCTCATCATGTGTCTTACTGTCTTAGCTTCGTGGATGTTGCAGGGTATATCGACTATATTTGTAAGTTTGCGTTTACTGTGTTGGTGGTACTTTGGTTATGATTGATATTTGTTTGAAGACTAGTAAACATAATTGTTTCGTTTAGAGTAGTATGCTTTCTTAGTAAACTAATAGAAACGCATGAAATCTACGTTAAATGATTCTTGATGTATTCGTGTAGTTTAATTAATGTATTACTATTTTCATCTAATGAGAACCCATCTACACGATAATCTTGTTTGCCGCTAACTCCGTCGACAGCACCAAGATCTACCATTTCCTTGATTAATTTTTTTTCGTCCTCAACTGAAGGCAGAAGATTTGTCCCTCGAATAATTGATAGTGCGGATAAAAGTCCGTACGCTCCCCAGTTTGACACACTGCTGATTATTGTCTTGGTTGTGGAAGTAATACAAGGTAATTTTACCAGTGATGGTATAGATGGTATTACTGATGCTAAGTTTCCCATGCCGATCTCATTTCCGCCGTCTCCTATTCCAATAGTTTTAGTTGATTCATCTGAAAGGTGATTTGAGAAAAGGTAGTCTATTTTGGCATTGTATTTGCTTATGTCTTGCCCATGCATGTTTCGGTAGAGTCCTTCCTTCGTGAATCCACAGCGTTCAATTGACACTATGGTCGATGGATTCAGATTGTCCAACAAGTTATTAGCTATGGATATACTTGTTTTTTCGTCGGCTATAGGGAATTCTATTACTTTTGTATTTGAACCTACTATATTAGTGATTAAATCATTGGTATATTGATCAGTAATATAAGTTATATCATGTCCTATTTCTTGCAGTGCTTTGCCAAGGATTATTGCTCCTGGAGGCCCATCTGTTTCAGGAGCTTTGGCAGATAAAATATAGAAACCTGTGACAATTATTGTTGACCCCTTGGAATCTTTTATAAGGTCGGCTGCTTGACCACAAAAATCATTTGGCATATGTGGTTTTAATGAAGATATTCCCCTACGATCGTGTTCCAGAATTATGTCTTCTATAGACATTAATATCTCCCCATCGAAGTTTTTTTGAAAGTTTAAAGTATTGCTAAATCCTCATCCACAATATCTGTAATGAACATGTGGCCTGGCGAATGCGTTATCATTAGTGGAGGTTTGGAATTCATTGCTATAACCTGAGGAGTAACTCCACATGCCCAGAACACGGGTACTTCATCTTTTTTTATTCCGTTTAAGTTTCCCATATCCGGTTCATATATGTTATCAATGCCTATGGCCTTAGGATCTCCAATATGTACTGGTGCTCCGTGTACTCCAGGAAATCTAGATGTGATTTGAACAGCACGAACCACTTGATGACGTGGTATAGGTCTCATAGAAACTACCATTGGGCCGGAAAACAATCCAGAAGTTTTTGTTGGAATGTTAGTCACATACATTGCAACGTTAGTACCGTTCTCAAAATGCCGTAACGATATACCGGCTCTTATAAGGCTGTTTTCAAATGAGAAGCTACATCCAAGTAAGAATGAAACAAGATCTTCATTCCAGAATTCTGAAATATCTTCTACTTCTGCGACCATTTCTCCATACTCAAAAACCCTATATTTTGGTATGTCAGTTCGCAGATCAGCTCCTGGAGCTGTTGACACAGGTTCTACTGATCCAGCTTCAACTACTTCTATTAACGGACACGGCTTAGGATTTCTTTGGCAAAACAACAAGAATTCAAATGCAAGACTCTTAGGTAGAATGGCCAGATTGGCTTGTACATGTCCTGGTGCCATACCACTGGTTGGCTGAGATAGTTTGCCTTGTCTTATAAGGTTGCGTAGGGATTGTGGATTTACGGGTAAATTATTCATTGTGATGTTAACACTCTGGCTTTCTGCAAAAAATGAGATTTCATTGATTATTAGGGTAGTATGGCTTGTCATATTGAGTCAAGCTAGTTGAGAATGTTTGACAAATATATCCACTTCCTAATAAATTCACATTTCATTGTCGCGTATTTTCTCCTGCAGTTCATCTAGTTTGTTTATTGATTCAATAGGTGTCATAGATCCAATATCTAATTGGAGTATTTCTTTAATTATACTTGAGAAATTCAACCCAGAAGTAATTTGCCTTTCAGTATAAGTTGCTGAGATTTTATTTGTAGAGTCATTTACATTCTCGTGGTTGATATTGTTGGTTTCTAATTCATCTAATACTTCCCAAGCTCTATTTATTATGCTAGTAGGTAACCCAGCCAATTTAGCTACATGAACTCCGTAACTCTTATTAGCTCCTCCAGGTATTATTCTTCTTAGAAATACGATTTTGTTTAAGTTTTCTGATACAGCTACATTATAGTTTTTTACGCGTGGCAGAGAATTGGCCAATTGTGTTAATTCGTGGTAATGGGTTGCGAAGAGGGTTTTGCACCCTAGTTTTGGATGGTTATGAATGTGTTCTGCAACAGCTCTAGCTATCGATAAGCCATCGTATGTGCTAGTACCTCTTCCAATCTCATCCAGAATTATCAGAGATCTTTGGGTAGCGTGGTTTATAATTGCAGCAGTCTCCAACATTTCTACCATAAAAGTGGATTGTCCTGTTGCTAGGTCATCTTGAAGTCCAACTCTGGTAAATATTCTGTCTACTATTCCAATGGAGGCTGATTCTGCCGGTACAAAACTACCGATTTGGGCCATTAACACCATTATCGCTACTTGACGAATATATGTGGATTTGCCTGACATGTTTGGTCCGGTCAAAATTATTAATTGATCGTGTTCATTAGACATTTTGGTTTCGTTTGAAACGAAAGAACCTACAGGCAGTTTTCTTTCTACAACCGGATGTCTGCCATTTTTGATTTCTAATATGTTTCCTTCAGTAAGTTTGGGTTTTACGTAGTCATATTTTGAAGCTGCTTCTGCTAGTGATGTAAGTACATCAATTTGAGCAATCGCCTGTGCTGTTGCCATTATTTTGTGAGCGTCATCTCCGATTTGTTGACAGATTTCTCGGAATAATGTGGATTCCAAATCCGTTATACTATCTTGTGTATTCAGAACTATAGATTCGTAATGCTTCATTTCAGGTGTTATAAATCTTTCTGCTCCTACCAATGTTTGCCTGCGTATAAAATCGTCTGGTACAAGAGAAAGGGTTGGGTTACTTACTTCGATATAGTAACCAAACACTTTGTTGTATCCTATTTTCAATGATTTAATTCCGGTACGTTCACGTTCTC
>CAZSCD010000109.1:0-18707 GCA_964605345.1 uncultured Dehalococcoidia bacterium | reverse complement strand
AAAAAACCCTCTAAAGAACAATTCTTCAGCAAATGGAGCCCATATTATTATGGCAGCGATGTTGAATATTCTTGATAGTCCGTGCCCAAGTGTTTCCGAAGGCAGTGCAGTAGGAATCAGTGCGTCGATGCCTATAAAGTTGACTATGGCAACATATATGCCAGTGAAAGTTAGGCTTATAATAATGGCCATAATAGATAAAGACCAATGCATAGAATTCGATGGAATCGTCAATCCTAATTTCCTCCATCGCACACGATATTTCTTTATAGCAAAAATCCAAACAGCCAACACCATTAAGCCTTCTGCTACACTGTAAAACGCAATCAACCATGGAGTGAGGCTGAGTTTTGTGTCTGGGGTAGTTGTGTAAGTCACTATTTCCAAAGCTGCAAATAGTGCTAGAAATCCAACCACCACCAATGCGCTGGCCATTGCTACGTCGGAGATTTTCCATGGCACAGTGATCACTGGATCATCGATGCAGTTCTCTTTTTTTGAGTGTGGTATTTGATGTGACATGAGATGATAACGTTACCATGGTGACTATGTTGGCGCAATTAGTTCGGTGAACTAAACGATTTGTATCATCAAATTATATAATTAATAGGTTGCATAAGCGAGACTAGTACTGTTGAAATACAAATCGACTGTATCTCCTAATATGAACTAAAACGCTTCTTTAGTATAGGATTCTTGGTATAGCTAAGAATATTGCCGGAACCTGTCAAGAAGCTAGCTTTTCAACCACAATACGTCACCATATAAGTTTTCGGGATGGTCTTTTTGTGTGAAAATATCGTATTCTTCTCTTGCAATTTCTATAGTGCTATCTTCGCCATGTCCAGGATAGAAATTGCAATCTTGAGCCAAGCCTAATAATTTCGAGTTTATGCTTAAGAGGATTTGTTTGAAATCACTAGGAGTTCTAGTTTTCCCTGGTCCTCCAGGAAATAAAGTGTCACCAGTAAAGACGTGTTTATCGAAGAGAAAACAGGTAGACCCAGGTGTGTGTCCAGGCGTGGATAGTACTTTTAGAGTTATTGTGCCACAAGTAATTCCTGATATATCTTCAAAAAAGAAGTCCGGATGTCGAGGTATTGAAAAATCATCTGGTTTTCCGATTCCTATTTTAGTTTTTATGTAAGAAGTGATTGTAGATAAACCTTGAATATGATCCATGTGGTTATGGGTGATAAGGATTGATTTAACAGTTGTTTTAATTGCTATATCAATGATTTCCTCAGGGTTTGCTGGAGCGTCTATTACGAGACTTTCATTGGTTTCAGGGCATACTAATACATATGAATTATTGTCATAGGGGCCACATTTTATTTTGTGTATAATGATTTTATTATCTTGATAATAAGGCGTCATTTTCGATGTTAAGCTTGAATAAAACAGTTTATGTTGTTGTTTCTGAAAGACTGATCGTGATTATACCAGCGATCAATTTAGGGTCAATGCTGATGTCGCTTGGTACAATTTTGTGGGAGAGGTGATATTTATGTCTGAATTTGGATTAACTGTTAAAGATGATACCGGTGGTAAGAGGATTGAAATTTGGTGTAAACATCAAAACGGAATTCTATATGTGGTTCCTGGTGAAGCAAGTTGGGTATGTAGTGAGAGTTCTGTGCATGCCCACGCTGTAGCTGGGTTTTTAAAAGAACTAGTTGACTTGGATGACAATCGCGTATTCGAACTGATGCAGAGATGGGGGTTATATTACAGGACACGCTCTCTCACAGTTGATTGATTATGGTGTTTCAGAGAAATCTTTGTTAAAACGTTTCTGTTTGTGGATCCTTGTTGATTTCTGAATCACTTGTGTTGATAATGCGATGAACCACAGGGCTGTATGCTTCATCATCGCCTGGTTCAGTGTCGTCGTCGGACCAATCTTTGATTACTACATTATCAGATTCTATTGAGGATTCTTCAGTAAGTTCGTACCCTAGAAGCGTACTTGTTGGTAGGTCATCGTCTGCTGGCGAGGACACTTTAGACGGAAAAGAAACCAAGGCGCTTTGAGTCGGGTGCTTGTAAACTTCACGAATGATTACGTTGAGTTCTTGTTCTCCTACACTGGTTACGGTTGCTTCGTATCTATTACCGCCCTTTATCAGGCGATTCAATCTAGAAGTCAGTTGAGGCTTTATTTGACCAACGTATTCTCCTGTGGTTTCTGTCAGTGCTAGCCTGTTGTCTTCAGCAACCATATTCAAGGCGTGCCCCGGTGCAAGTTTTAGAAGTGTGTTGGAAGCAGCCAAATTGACCACTGATGTGACTTCAGATTTACCGCTATCCTCTATGAAAATATGAGGTGTAACGTTATTGTTGGCCGTACTAGAGTTAGTAGTGTTATTACTTAAACGAGCTAACCGAGCCAGGTTTTTCTTAGAAATACCGTTGCTTGGTGAGATCAATAGAGCTTGTTTAAATGCCTTTTTCGCCTTATCGATCCGTCCTAGTTCACTGAAGGCCTTGCCCAGACGGTTATTGGCACCAAGATCATCTGGAAAATCTTCTAAGATGATCTGGTTAGCCGTCACAGCTTCTTTCCATAAGCCTTCCATAGCCAAGGTTATGGCTTTTTTGGTTAAGTCATTTTTGACTTTCTCTTTGTCTTCTACACCGTATGCATTCACAATCTACCTCCCTTTTGGCGCGCCAATTCTAGCTTATCTGGCTGGAAGGTTGCAAGTAGTTTTTGTTCTCATAAATTATTAAGTTTTAATCAGAAATTTTTATTTCCTCCAGCGTAGTCCAAGAAAACACCACATAGCTTCTAATATTATTGATAAAGACATCTTGGAATTACCTGCTTTCCTAGCAACGAAAAGGATTGGATGTTCAATAATCTTATGTTTCTGGCGTTCACAGGCATGTGTAACCTCTACTTGGAATCCAAATCCTCTGCATTTGAGTCGATTTATATCTAGAGACTCAAGGGCATTTCTGCGAAACGCCTTGAATCCAGAAGTTGAGTCTTTGACCTGCAGTCCGGTCAATACACGAATGTTGAAATTGGCTAATATACTTAAAAAACGCCTTTTGTAACTCCAGTTCGAGTCATAACCACCCTTTGATACGTATCTTGAACCTATCACTACATCTGCATGATGGAGAGTGTTTAGGAATGCAGGTATGTATTCAGGTGAATGTGATAAATCGGCGTCCATTTGGAAGATATAGTCAGCTTTACTGGCCAGAGCTTGAGAAAACCCCTCTATATATGCAGTACCTAGTCCCTTTTTAGTGTTACGACGAATAAAATGTAACGTTTTTGGGAAATGTTCGGATAGTTCTTTAGATATTTGAGGCGTGTCATCAGTTGAATTATCGTCAACAACTATGATGTGCAAATTGGGTATGTTTTGGTTAAAAATACGACAAATGACTTCGCGTAATTAGTTAGCTTCATTGTATGTCGGTATGACTACAACAGTTCGTTTTCTTTGGTTTGAGTCGAGTGACTGGTCCGGGTTTCTTTCAATTGACATTGACTTTGTTAACGATAAGTTTCAACCGTAATGACCTCGCAGATTTCTCCATCTAATTAGTATTATTTCCCAAACCATCGATAATGAGTCGGTAAAAACTCGGACTTTGCTTGCTGAATGGTGATGCCAGTCTATTGGTATTTCTAAAATATTTAACCTATGTTTGGTGGCTAAATACAATATCTCTACATCAAAACCAAATCCTTTGGTAATAATTAATGGGAAAAGCTCATCAGCAATTTTTCCTTCGAAACATTTGAATCCACATTGGGTGTCTTGAAATCCAGCAATTGCCAGAACACTTACAATTAAGTTGAAGGCCCGACCCATAATATGTCTTAATTTGGGTTCGTTGAATCGTCTAGCGCCTAAAATCTGTCGAGATCCTATTACTATATCGTAGCCTTTGTTCATATTAAGTAGAAAGTGTTTCAAATGTTCGATGGGCATTGATAGATCTGCGTCACATGTGAATCGGTATTTGCCGGTCGCATTCAGCATTCCATGTTTTATGGCTTGGCCTTTGCCACTATGTTGTATAGTTTTTAGGTGAATCGCCGGATGATTTTTTGCGTAATTCTTAACTACACTAGGAGTCGAATCTGAACTGCCATCATCTACAATTACAATTTCCCAAACAAAGGATTGTTTTCCAAGATAGTCCACTATCTTGGAAAGAGAAGAAATAATCCGTGTTTCTTCATTGAAGGCTGGGATAATGACGGACAAAAAAGGGTTTTCCATTTATATATGTTGGTTTGTAGTTATTTATAAGTTTGATGTATGCCTAAGGCGAATCCTTAGCAGTACATACAATCAAAATGTAAATTCCAAATTAGACGCCAAGGAATATGTATGGTTTAAATGGTTGTTTCCAATTGGAACGCATCATGAAGTGAGCGAGCAGCCACCTCAAGTTTTCCCTGGTCAATTATGCAAGTAATACGTATTTCAGATGTAGTTATCATCTCAATATTTATACTAGCTTTGGCAAGAGTGTGGAACATTTTCGAGGCATATCCAGGTGCATTTTGTATGCCTGTACCCACTATGCTAACTTTGGCTAGGTTATCTGCACTGATAATGCCATGGCTTCCGATAGATGTAGACATAGATTCGACAATCTCTAAAGCTGTTTTTAAGTCAGCACGATTAACGGTAAATGTTAAATCTGTTTCCCCTTCTACGCTAGCGTTTTGAACTATAACATCTACGCTGACACCTGCATTAGATAAGGGTTCAAAAAGATTTGCGGCCATACCAGGACTGTTCTTGATCCCAAGAACAGTGATTTTTGCCACATTCGTATCTGTGACAATACCTATTACTCGATTACGAATTTCTCCTACGTTAGATTCCATATCCTCACCCTCATGAATTAATGTTCCGGACGCGTTGCCCGTACTTGAAGCAACTATCAAGGGAATATTGTATACCATTCCCAATTCAATAGACCGGGGGTCCATTTTGGCCCCGTAGCTAGCTAGCTCTAACATGTCTTCAAAGCTAATACTGTCCAGCTTTTTTGCGTTAGGGACTAATTTAGGGTCTGCCGTATAAATTCCATCTACGTCGGTATAAATTTCACATATATCAGCATTTAAAACAGCAGCTATGGCAACGGCCGTTGTGTCAGACCCTCCTCTTCCCAGTGTTGTGACATCCATATCGGTCGTAACACCTTGGAATCCAGCCACTATAACGACGTTTCCGTTGTTTAGTTCATCTAGTATACGCTGAGGGCTTAGTACAGATATTTTGGCCTTGCCATGCGTAGTATCTGTATATATTCCAGCTTGAGAACCACTAAGACTAATCGCATTATATCCCATTGAGTTCAGTGTCATTGCCATCAATGCACATGATACCAATTCTCCCGTAGATAATAACGCATCCATTTCTCGAGGATTAGGTTTTTCAGAGATTTGATGTGCCATGTTAATTAGGTCATCAGTCATACTGCCCATGGCAGAAACAATAACTACAACACGTTGATTGTCGGTGATCGCGTTGGATATGCGGTTGGCGACATTACGTATTCTGTCGAAATTCGCCAACGAACTCCCACCATATTTTTGAACTATCAATGTCAATCTAAATTTCCTAAATATCGATTAATACAGCTTAAATTCTAAAATATATAACTAGTTCATTTTTGTTGCACTAAGTGAGCGCCTTTAGTTGTCGGGCGTGTGATTTGCAGAGTTCCAGTTACGCCAGATTTTGCGGCAGCATCTGACATTTCGTAGCCTATAGTAACTTCTCGTTCGTTTGCCAAGGCAATTATGCTAGAGCCAGAACCAGAAAGAAATGCTCCTAGGGCCCCTGCTCTGACTGCTGCATTAATAATGGTTTGCATAGGAGAAAAACTTTCTTGTCTTGTTGGTTGGTGTAATCGGTCCTTGGTGGCAATTTCTAAATTTGCTAAGTTTCCTGTAGACAACGAATTGATCAATAGTGCTACCCTGCCTATGTTGAATATAGCATCCTGCATCGTTACATTTGCAGGTAATTGTTTTCTTGTGTCAACGGTTTGCATAATAACATCTGGAATGAAAATGATAACATTTAAGCTTTCGGGGATAGGAACCTTGGAAACCACACGGTTTGGTTCGTTGTTTACCACTATTTGGCATCCTCCCAGTAGTGCAGGAGTGACATTGTCTGGATGCCCTTCTATTTTTACAGCCAAATCCAGAATCCTTTTTTGACTTAGCTGTGTATCCAATAGCTCATTTGCCGCAACAAGCCCGCCTACTATTGCTGCGGCACTAGAACCCAGTCCTCGAGATATGGGGATTTCGTTATGGCATTTAATACTCACATTTGGTACGGGTTGCCCAATTTCAGAGAATGGAACACAGAAGCTCTTATAAAGCAGATTGTGTGATGAACTGGGGAGGTCTTTGGCGCCTTCTCCAAATATCATAAAATCAGATGAGCCAACTTCCACATGAATAGAATTCCAGACGTCTAAAGCCATTCCTAGAACGTCAAGCCCTGGACCTAGGTTGGCTGTGGTAGCCGGAACTTTTATAGTTGCAGTATCTATCATGATGTGATTTTTGGGAAGTATAGCATCTGTTGAGGTTATGTATAAGTATATTCTTGGTTTTGATACATGGTAAGGTAGCATTGGATATCTTTTGAAGATGTTTGTAACAATCTGTGCTGTTTTGGAAGAACGGAAATTACTAACCATGTTCAATAATGCAAATCTGTTAAGGCTAATCACATCTTTTACGTATACTTTCATTTTTACTTTGGGGATTTGTATTATCTTTTTGGCTTGCTCGTCGGCGAATGTTTCTGAATCAATAGTTACTGTGGGGCAATCTAGTTTTGTAGTGGAAGTCGCTGACGGTCCCAATGAACGTATTCAAGGGCTTTCTGGCCGTAAGAGCTTGAATCAAATGAATGGCATGTTATTTGTATTCGAGTCTGGAGAAGCGACAGGTTTTTGGATGAAAGGCATGATGTTTAATCTAGATTTTATTTGGATTGGAGAGAATTGTATGGTTGTGGATACCATATCAAATGTGCCATTCCCAATGCCCGGCTCCAAAGACAAGGAACTTGATCTTTACAGTCCTGACGTTCCTGCAACATATGTTTTGGAAGTTAATGGAGGTATCGTAGATCATTTAGGTATAAGCATTGATGATAAGGTTCTTTTCACTGGAATATCGACAATAGGAGTTGGTTGTTGAAGAACAAAAAATTAAGAGTAGTATTTATGGGCACCCCCTCGTTTGCTGTGCCTGTACTACGCTCGTTGGTAGAAAATGAAAATAATGTCGTAGGGGTTGTTACAAAGCCTGCTAAACCTTCGGGCAGGGGCATGAAAATGATTGGGTCAGAAATTGAAAAAGTTGCCTTAGAGTTGGGATTAAATATAATTCAACCGACATCGGTTCAAGATAACCAAGAAATGTTGCAACAATTGACTTCTTTGGCCCCAGATATAGTTGTTTCAGCCGCCTATGGTTTATTCTTACCAGCAGATATTCTGAACTTGCCTCTAATGGGATGTTTAAATGTCCATCCGTCACTATTGCCCCAATACAGGGGCGCTTCACCGGTAGCTAGTGCAATTTTAAATGGAGATGATTATACGGGTGTTACTGTAATGAAGATCGATGAAGGTATCGATACCGGTCCAGTCTTAGCACAGAAGGAAATATTAATTAAGCCCCACCACACCACTGATGAGTTAACAATGGAATTGTTTCTTATTGGCGCCATGCTTTTGTCAGAAGTGATACCAGCTTGGGTACGTGGAGAAATTCGTCCCCGGTTACAAGATGATGCAAAGGCCACGATTGCACCACGTGTAAAAAAAGAGAATGGTGTAATTGATTGGAGTTTGCCTGGGATTCAAATAGCTAGACAGATAAGAGCTTATAATTCATGGCCTGGGTCCTTTACTAATTGGAAAAACAAATCTATTAAGATAATTGAAGCTACTCTCATAGAATCAGATTCGACCACACTGGAATCTCCGGGAATGATTAGATTGATTGGCAATGATGTTGGTATCGTAACAGGTGAAGGAATATTGAAAATACAATCAATTCAACTAGAAGGAAGAAAGCCTATGCCTGCTCATGAATTCATCCGAGGGCAACGTGATTTTATAGGGTCAATAATTGAAACTTGATCACATATTTTTATCGACAGAGCTGAACGCAGTGCCTTAAAGAGGGTTAATCTGCATCAATCTAAATAATGAACATTGACATGTTGTGTGTGAAGTGGTACTATGTTGGTTGACTTATTATGTCTTTGACTATTTCCCTTGATTTCTAGACTATTTTTATGTGGGCAACATGTTGCCCGCTTTTTTGTTTTTTGCTCCAAATTCGATTTTAAAGCTTATCCATAGTTGTCATAGTTGACTTTTGTTACTTTTGCTATAAGGTGTGTGTGAATTTATGTCTCGACTTGCTTTGACTGATTCTGCTAACGGTAACTCGATCAAACGGTCATACGACCGTATCCCTTCTACTCTGGATGTTCCTAAGCTAATACAAGTCCAAATCGATTCTTTTGAATTCTTCAAATCTGAGGGACTAAGAGAACTCTTTAAAGAATTATCTCCGATAGAAGATCTCCCTGGTGGTCGGTTTGAACTGGTAGTAGAAGACCATTATTTTGACGAACCAAAGAATACAGAAAAGGAATGCAGGGAAAAAGAGACAACTTATGCTGCGTCGTTGCATGCTAAGGTAAAGCTCAAGATAAAGGGAGATGGCCTGGGTCAGGGTGAAATTAAGGAACAATCTCTGTTTCTTGGAGATATTCCAATGATGACGCCAAATGGTACGTTTGTTATCAATGGCGCCGAACGAGTCGTGGTAAGTCAGCTTATTAGATCTCCAGGAGTTTACTTTACCGCACACACTGATGCAACTACCGGTAGGATTCTGACCTCGGCGAAACTTATACCCTATCGAGGCGCCTGGATGGAATTTGAAACTAACAACAAGGATATAATTTCTGTCAAGGTAGATAGGAAACGCAGGGCATCTATTAACACTCTCCTTCGAGCCATCGGATATGAAACTGAAAAAGATATAGTAGCATTATTTGATGATGTAGATACTGATTCAGAACATCAATATATTAAGACCACTTTAGAGAAGGATGCTGGAGTAAATGACCGTGATACTGCTCTACTAGAGCTCTATCGAAGATTACGGCCAGGTGAACCAGCTAATAGAGAAAATGCATTAAGTCTGCTTGACAACTTGTTTTTCAACCATAGGCGCTACGATTTGGGTCGAGTTGGAAGATATAAAGTTAACCGTCGCCTAAAACAAGACATCCCTCTTGATGATCGCACTCTCTCTCCAGGCGATATTGTCAACTTGATCAGAACGATGATTCGTATTAATAATGGATTGCAAGAAGCCGACGATATTGATCATCTCGGCAATCGACGCGTTAGAGCAGTTGGAGAACTTGTGGGTAACCATATTCGTATAGGACTGTTACGAATGGAGCGGATTGTTAGGGAACGTATGACAACACAAGTAGAACCTGAATCTACTACACCGGCGGCACTGATTAACATTAGACCTGTAGTTGCTTCGGTACGGGAATTTTTTGGTGGTTCTCAACTTGCCCAATTTATGGACCAAACTAATCCCTTGGCTGAATTAACCCATAAGCGTCGTCTTTCAGCGCTAGGGCCTGGTGGATTATCTAGAGAGCGGGCTGGTTTTGATGTGAGAGATGTGCATCATTCTCATTACGGTCGTATTTGTCCTATTGAAACTCCAGAGGGTCCGAATATTGGGCTTCTAGGATCACTTGCCACATTCGCTAGGACCAGTGAATATGGATTCATAGAAACACCTTACAGGAAGATTTTTAGCGAAATATCCAATACCGACTCATCCATATTGGGTAGGACGATTACTCAAAACATTGTTGATGAAACGGGCAAGAATATTTTGAAAGCTGGAAAAGTTATTACTAAACGTACTGCTAGACGAATATCTAACCTTCCTGAACAAATGTTACAAGTGAAGCCGTACGTGTCTTTCAAGACAGATGACATTGTTTACCTTTCTGCAAATGAAGAAGAACAAATGCACGTTACACAGGCTCATTCTCCTGTGAGTGAATTTGGAGAGTTCACTGCTGATAGAGTGGAGACTAGAGTTAATGATAGGGTGTCCATGGAATCACCGGCCAACGTTGAGTATATGGATGTTTCACCTATGCAACTTGTTAGCGTTTCGACTGCATTGATACCGTTTTTGGAACATGATGATGCCAACCGGGCCCTAATGGGATCTAACATGCAACGTCAAGCAGTGCCACTCTTGCTTCCTGAACCTCCTCTAGTTAGTACAGGCATGGAAGAACGTGTTGCCAGAGACAGCGGGCAAGTCATTATTTCATCTACAGATGGCTTGGTGACCGAAGTTTCTGGAGAACGTATTGTTGTTACTGATGATGAATGCGAAAAACAAGTTTATCCTATGTTGAAATTTATTCGTAGTAATCAAGGAACATGTATCAATCAAAGGCCAGTAGTTGATAAAGGAGACGAAGTTGTTCGAGGTCAATTGTTAGCTGATAGCTCATCTACAGGTGCAGGAGCACTTGCTTTAGGACAGAATATCTTGGTCGCTTTTATGACTTGGGAAGGATATAACTTTGAAGATGCTATTATTGTTAGCCGTCGCCTGGTCAAAGATGACAAGTTTACGTCTATTCACATTGAAAAACATGAAGTTGAAGCTAGAGACACAAAGTTAGGTGCTGAGGAAATAACCCAGGACATTCCAAATGTTGGTGAAGATAGCCTAAGTGACTTAGATGAAGAGGGTGTTATTCGTGTGGGCGCTGAGATAGGCCCGGGTGATATTCTGGTTGGGAAAATTACCCCGAAAGGAGAGACCGAGCTTAGTGCAGAAGAAAAACTTTTGAGAGCTATATTTGGGGAAAAAGCTCGCGACGTTAAAGATACATCTTTGCGAGTGCCTCATGGACAAAAAGGAAAAGTCATTGCCGTTAAGGTTCTGAGTAAGGCTAATAAAGATGAGCTCCCTCCTGGAGTCAACAAGCTAGTTAGGCTTTGGGTTGCACAAACACGCAAAATAACTGAAGGCGACAAGATGGCTGGACGCCATGGAAATAAAGGAGTTATCGCACGTATTCTTCCTGAGGAAGATATGCCATTTTTGCCAGATGGGACTCCAATAGATTTGATATTAAATCCAATTGGTGTGCCGTCACGCATGAACCTAGGACAAGTGCTGGAAACTCATCTTGGATGGGCTGCACATGAACTTGGCTTTAGGGCCATTACGCCTGTGTTTGATGGCGCATCTTCGTTGGCTGTTGAGGATGCACTGGCCCAAGCATGGTTTATAGAGAGATCAGGAGCTGTGGACCATAGGCCGCTTGATGATGATCGCGCTAGTCACATTGATTATGCTATAACACGTCAGTGGCTTGCTGATCGTGGATATGACTTCGACAAAGTTTTTAACGATAAGGACATTGGTAAAGCAAGTGAAACTTGTCTGGAAATTTGGTTCAAAGAAGATGTTGGACAAGATGTAACAGATTTCACTGCAGAAGAAATTAGAGAAGAAACAATGCGCCTTAATAGGGAAAAAAGAATTGCTGCCCCAACTTTAGGTAAATCGATTCTATACGATGGCCGCACAGGAGAAGCTTTTGACCAACCAATAACAGTAGGATACATTTATATGATGAAATTGGCACACTTGGTAGAAGACAAAATACATGCCAGATCCACGGGTCCATATTCACTCATCACTCAGCAACCTCTTGGAGGTAAAGCTCAATTTGGAGGACAACGCTTTGGCGAAATGGAAGTTTGGGCGCTTGAAGCTTACAGTGCTGCTCACAATTTGCAGGAAATGTTGACAGTTAAATCAGATGATGTGGTAGGCAGAGTAAAAACTTACGAAGCTATCGTTAAGGGAGAAGCGGTTGTGCATCCTGGGATTCCTGAATCTTTCCATGTTTTGCTAAAAGAACTTCAAAGTTTAGCGCTTTCAGTCGAACTTATTAACGAAGATGATGGCCAAATGGTTGGTGATGTTGAAGAAGTAGGAGTTGATGGTGACCACACATTTGACACAGATACTCCTGTGGAAGTACTTGGAGAAGTAGGAGTTGATGATGAACACACATCTGCAACAGATACTCCTGTGGAAGTACTTGAAGAAGTAGGAGTTGACGATGAATCAGATGTGTCCGTTGGCATTGACCACAAAGAATGAATTTGATTAATTCTAACGACACTTTTTTGTTATATACACAGATATGAGTGCCAGCAAGGTGTAACACTCACAACCCATGGTTAATTCAAGGTTTTGTTTAGGAGTTTATACATGGTACAAGAAGGCAACGATTTTAATGCAATAAAGATTTCACTATCCTCGTCTGAACAAATTAAGACGTGGTCTTATGGAGAAGTTACGAAACCAGAGACTATTAATTATCGAACATTGCGTCCTGAGAAAGACGGTCTTTTTTGCGAGAGAATTTTTGGTCCCACCAAAGATTGGGAATGTTATTGCGGCAAGTACAAAAAAATTCGTTACAAGGGAGTTATATGTGATCGATGTGGTGTCGAAATAGCCAGGTCGAAAGTTAGGCGAGAACGTATGGGACATATCGCCCTTGCTGCGCCTGTTGCACATATATGGTTTTCAAAAGGAACGCCTACATGTTTGGGTTTGTTGTTGGATCATTCACCTAGGAACTTGGATAGGGTATTATACTTCGCTCAATATTTGATTACTTCCGTTGATGAACAGCTTGTTAGGACAGAAGTTGATCTTATACAATCTCAGCTTGATGAAAAGTTGGAAAATCTTGAGTCCGGTACAGAAGAGAAAACAGAAACGTTAGAATCCTCTGATGGCACTGAGGTTTCTGATGGAGATACAGATACTGTTCAGGATGAATCATCTAAAACAACCAAACAGCGTGATGCAGATAAAGTGTCTCTTGAAGAGGAGGCTCGAAATAATATAGATGATCTGGAGTCATTACAGGTAGGACAATTATTAACGGAAACTCGATATCGTGAATTAAGAGATAAATATGGAAGTGTATTTAATGCCCTAATGGGCGCGGAAGCAGTCCTTGAAGTACTTAAGAATATTGATTTGGACTCTTTACGAGAAGAACTACAAGAGGAAATGCATTCTACAGCTGGGCAGCGACGTAAAAAAGCGGTCAAACGCCTTAGAATAGTTGAAGCTTTTCGGAAGAATGGAAATAAAGCTGAGTGGATGATTTTAAGTGTTTTGCCAGTATTGCCTCCTGAACTTCGCCCCATGGTTCAATTAGATGGAGGTAGATTTGCTGCCAGCGACCTCAATGATCTTTATAGACGAGTCATAAACAGAAATAATCGACTCAAAAGATTGATCGAATTACAAGCTCCAGAGATTATCGTACGTAACGAAAAACGCATGTTGCAGGAAGCGGTGGATGCGTTGGTTGATAACGGTCGAAGAGGACGAGCAGTGTCGGGAAACCATAACCACAAACTCAAGTCACTTTCTGACCTTCTCAGGGGCAAACAAGGTAGATTTCGACAGAATTTGTTAGGCAAAAGAGTTGATTATAGCGGACGCTCAGTGATCGTTGCTGGTCCAACTCTCAAATTACAAGAATGTGGATTACCAAGGGCTATGGCTTTGGAACTTTTTAAACCCTTTGTGATGAATCGTTTGGTAATGCAAGGATATGCACATAATATTAAGAGTGCAAAACGGTTGGTAGAACGAGTTAGGCCAGAAGTATGGGGGATTCTTGAAGACGTTGTGAAGCACCGACCTGTTTTGCTTAATCGAGCTCCTACGCTGCATCGATTGGGAATACAGGCTTTTCAGCCAGTACTTATTGAAGGTAGTGCTATACAAGTTCATCCACTCGTGTGCACAGCATTTAATGCGGATTTTGATGGAGATCAAATGGCTGTTCATGTCCCCTTGTCTAAGGAGGCCGTTTTAGAAGCCAATCACATGATGCTTAGTGTCAACAACATGCTTTCACCTAGCTCTGGTGATCCTATTGTTGCCCCTACTTTGGATATGGTTTTGGGGTGCTACTACATGACGATGATAGACGAAGAGGCAAAGGGAACAGGAAAAAAGTTTGTTGATTTTGGAGATGTTAGGCTTGCTTATGAACTTGATGTAATCGATTTGCGCGCGCTTGTCATTGTTAGAGATCCCTCAAACAATGGGGATTCCATAAGTACTACAGCAGGAAGGATTATTTTTAATGAAGTTTTCCCCGAAGAAATGTATTTCCATAATCAAGTAATGGATAAATCAACCTTGAGGGATGTTACTGCAGAGTGCCATCAACTACTTGGCAATATGGCTACGGCTGAAGTGCTAGACTCCATCAAAGAATTAGGCTTCCATTATGCTTCAAAAGCAGGCATTACTATAGCTATTAATGACATAGAGGTTTCACCTAAGAAAAAAGTGATTGTGGGACAGGCTGAAGGCAAAGTGGAGTTATTGGAACAACAATATCTAGACGGACTCATAACAGAAGGCGAAAGATATACTAATGCAGTTCAGATATGGACTGATGCGAACGAGAGTTTAACTGGTGTGATAGAAGAAGATCTGCATAAATACGGTGGAGTGCACTTAATGGCAATATCTGGTGCAAAAGGTAATATTGCACAGATTAAACAAATGGCTGGTATGCGTGGCCTGATGTCGGACCCTAAAGGGCGTATTATTGACAGGCCAATCAAATCTAACTTCCGCGAAGGCCTTGGGGTTTTGGAGTATTTTATTTCTACTCATGGTGCACGTAAAGGCCTTGCTGATACAGCACTTAGGACAGCTGACAGCGGGTATCTCACCAGAAGATTAATAGATGTAGCCCAGGAAGTTATGGTACTTGACGAAGATTGCGAGACCACTGATGGGATTTGGATGCAGGAGAGGCCTGACATTCCTCTGGCATCGCCATTTGAGGATCGAATTAAGAGTCGTTATATGGCAGCTCCTGTAGCTGATCCTAGTACTGGGGAAATAATTGTTGAACGGAATGAATCTATAGACGATCGAGTAGTTTCAATACTTAAAGATGCAAATATAACGAGTGTGCTTGTTAGATCGCCTTTATCATGCGAAACACGGCGTGGAATTTGTGTGAAATGTTATGGGCAGTCTTTGGCTACAATGCAACCAGTAAACCTGTCTGAGGCTGTAGGCATCATAGCTGCCCAAAGCATTGGAGAACCAGGGACACAGCTCACTATGCGTACATTCCATACTGGTGGAATCGCTGGTGCTGATATAACCACTGGACTTCCTAGAGTTGAGGAATTGTTCGAAGCTAGGGCACCTAAGGGCGAAGCAGTATTGTCTGAGATAGATGGAGTAGTTGAAGTTTCCGAAAGTCAAATGGGTAGAAGTGTTAGAGTCGTTAGTACTGAAAGATATAGTGATGATTATCCATTACCTCCAGACTACAAATTGCTTGTTAAAAATGGTGCATCAGTTGCAATAGGTTCTTCGCTTGCGGCAGCTAAGAAAACTCGCAAGAAATCTAAAGTAGAAAGTCCCGCTATTCAGTTACCTGATGTCGTGGCCAGGGTATCTGGCATAGTGGAAATAAATGATGGAGTTATTTCGGTTACATGGACCGACGAACATCAACAAGAGTATGTTATTGCAGCAGCAGCACATGTACTTGTTAAAACTGGAGACGAGGTTAATGCTGGAGAACCACTTACTTCCGGTCCTAAGAGCCCACAGCAGATATTGAGGATTCAGGGACGCGAAGCTGTGCAAGAATATATGATAGATGAAGTACAGAGAGTTTATCGCTCCCAGGGTGTTGCTATACATGATAAACATATAGAAGTTATCATAGGTCAAATGCTGCGCAAGGTGCGTATAGATTCTCCGGCTGATACAAATTTACTTCCTGGAGAGTTGATAGATAGAAGACGGTATGAGGAAATTAATGCTGGGATTCTGGCCGAAGGTGGCGAACCTGCTACGGCTAATCCTACTTTATTAGGTGTTACACGAGCATCACTTAACATGGAAAGTTTCTTGGCAGCGGCCTCATTTCAAGAGACTACTAGAGTGTTAACAGAATCTGCTGTAAATGGGAACGTAGACTTTCTAAGAGGGCTGAAAGAGAACGTTATAATAGGTAGGTTGATACCTGCACGTTTAGACATACCGGAGGATGAGCGTAAAAAACTGGATATGGATGATAATCGGTACCAAAACTCGATTTTAGATGACGACTCTTTTGAAATTCGGCTTCCTGAAACAGAGACATTTGTGGAAGTTGGATTGCCTGCTGATTCCGATTCGGTTGCCCCTGCAGATCCGATTTAAAATCCAACCCTCTTTTATTATGTATAGAGAGGGCGGTTAGCTCAGTGGTATAGAGCGCTGCGTTGACATCGCAGAGGTCATAAGTTCAAATCTTATACCGCCCACCATCTCTTTTTATTTAGTAATTCCACTTCACTAACTTGCGTACCTAAAGCTTCTTTTTGCAAGCCAAACAATGATGAATATTGATGTGGCGGCTAAAGCCATTGACGGGCCAGAAGGGAAATCTAAGTAATAAGACAAATACAGCCCACTTATTGAAGCAATAACTCCAAAAGCACTACCTGTAATCATTGCAGCAGAGAAAGTTTTCGTTGTTAATTTAGATGCGGCTGCAGGAGTAATTAGCATACTCAAAACCAAAATTATTCCTACTGATTGTATTGATGAAATGATAGATAAAGACAAAACTACTAAAAAAATATTATCGAATAGTCTTACATTTAAACCTGATATTTTAGCTCCCTTGGGATCAAACGAGATAAACAAAAACTGTTTATACAAGAATAGTGTTGTGATGACAATAACTGCAGACAAAATCAAAGTAGCCCAAACATCAAAACTTGACACAGCTAGAATTTGCCCTAATAACAAATCTTCTACGCTAAGCAAAATGTGATCATATATCGACAATATAATAAAACCTAAAGCAAACAATGATGAAAATATGATGCCAATTGCTGTATCTTCTCCTATTTTTGATCTGTTAATCAGGTATCCAAGTACCAAAGCAATAACTATTGCTGCAGGTATAGCTGCTATAAAGATACTGACACCTATCAATAATCCAAAAGCAAGTCCCGGTAAACTGGCATGAGCCATTGCATCGCCCATAAACCCTAAATTCCTATTGATAACATATGAGCCCAACAGGGGTAGAATCACCCCCACTGAAACTGCAACAATCAAAGATCGAATCATAAAACTGTAGGAGAACGGTTCGTATATATATTCAATCCACATCGTTGTGTCCGTGCTTACCTAAGGTATGGTCTTTAAACATTGAACTGTGAGAACCATATAGCTCTATCATAATTTCTCTAGTCAAAACCTTCTCAGGATCTCCATACGCGCAGCAATGTCGGTTCAAGCACAAAACCTCATCAAATCTTTCACTTATAGTATTCAAATCATGGGTTGCCATTAAAATTGTCTTCCCATCATTTTTTAAATTCCTCAAAACATCTACCAATGTTTCTTGAGACCCAATATCTACACCACTAAACGCCTCATCTAATAGTAAAATTTTTGCGCCTTGTGCGAGGGTTCTAGCTAAAAAAACTCTTTGCCTTTGCCCTTCTGATAGGTCTTCTAAACGATCATGAATTCTGTCTAGTAATGCTACTTTGCCTAACGATTGCTCGATTATTTCTTGATCATGTTTAGATGTGAAAGAAAAAAAAGATTTGTTCTTGGTAATCCCCATCTGGACAACTTGCCTAACAGTTACATGAAACTTCCAATTGAATTCTTCCCTTTGCGGGACGTACCCAATGAGTCCTTTTGCTTTCTTAGGATCCACTCCATTTATTTTTATTGAACCATGAGCAATTGGAACTAAACCCAAAATAGCATTAAATAAAGTTGTCTTACCGCCTCCATTAGGACCGACAACACCAACTAAATTGCCTTCATTAATTGAGAAACTAACGTCATCTAGAATCAACTCATTGCCTAGTTGAACGCTACATCCTTTTGAGACTATAGGGCAGGGGTTATTTTGGGAAGTTCTCATCATAATCTGTAACTATACAGGAAATCATATATTTTTGGAGGCAAACATATGATTTCCTGTTGGAGGGTTTAGAAGTCACTTGTTGTGAGCAACAAATAAGTGTTACTTCTCATGCATATCTTCATCACCATGATCATCGTCGTGACCGTACTTGATTAAATTTTCCACAATTAAATTCACATTGGTATTTAGGAAATCAATGTAAGACTGATTCTCTTCCAAAGTTTCAACCCATAACCCTGAAACCAAAGACACACCAGTTTCTTGAGCAACAATTTCAGAAGATTTAGTCGGACTCTCAGTCTCAAGGAATATTACTTTTATTTTATGTTCTTTAATTTCTTCAATCACGCTGACTAATTGTTTAGGCGTGACATCATCTTCGCTAGTGATGCTTGGGATAATAGCAACTAGAATTTCCAAACCGTATCTAGCTTCTAAATAACCTAAAGATTCATGAGTAGTAATAATTTGCCTATTATTAGAAGGAACTGTTTGAATTAAAGCCTCTATTTGTTCATCTAAAGCTGTCAATTCAGCGATATAACTAGTTGCCGTTGATTCATAAGCATCTTT
>CAZSCD010000108.1:0-6691 GCA_964605345.1 uncultured Dehalococcoidia bacterium | reverse complement strand
CCTAATCCTGGCGATGATGAGACATTTTCCACAATACCTTTTGAAGTTGTAAGGATTGGTTGTTCTCGTCATGCAGGTCGAGATATCTCGGCTACAGAAAAAATACTTGAAGAAGAACGTTCAAAAGGTTATCAAATACATGGTGTAGCTGGTGTGTGTCCTAAAGGACGATATCTTCTTACAAATGAGGACACAATAGAAGTGCAGGGCCCTCACACTTCTGGAGAAGTGGAATTTGTGGCCTTTAATAATGGTTCGTCGATATATATTTCAGTTGGTAGTGATCATAATGATAGAAGCTTGGATGTTATTGATACCCCTATGTTAGGTAGAATTTCTGATCCAGCTAAAACTAAACAGATGGTGCCGTCTGTGGTATCTAAGAGTGCGTGGTTGTACGATGATATTAAGGCCCATTGGGACGAAATTATTTTAAAAAGTTTTGTTACGGTATCCGGTAAAAAAATTGATTATCAGGAGTTTAGACAAAGCGAACTTTTGGATTTGGAGTATTATTTGACTAACACTGCTTTTCTTGAACAAGATGGAAGCGTACTTCTAGGCGGCTCTGGTGATGTTTTGGAAAGTGTGCCTAGTAACATTTGGCAAGGACAATCTACTTTGGAAGATGTAGTTTTTCCAGATGGCTTCGGGATGGAAATGGTGGATCCAATATTGAATCGTAGCTTATTTCATTATTACACTGTGATTTCTTTAGAAGAATCAGATTCTCTAAGTTTGTAAAGTTATTCGAGAACTGTCTCAAGTCAAAGATATATCAATGTCAAATTACATAGTCGATAAATCAATTGTCATACATAAGGATATATTTGCTTATGTTGCTCATCCCTCTATTACCGTAATAAACGGAGAGTGGATAATTGTTTTCACACATTCTGTTAGACGTGAACCCAGAAAACATCCCCCTGGTGATCCATTATTTCGCACCTTACTGATCAGATCACTGGATCAAGGTACGAGTTGGAGAAAACCATACTTTGTTCCTGATTTCAACTGGCACGGTGTAGAGTGCCCAGGTATAGCAACACTCAGTGACAACTCGATTGTACTTACTCAGTTTAGATTTGCTTGGTATCCCATTGGTGTAGCCAAGAAAAAACGAGGCTTAGGCGAGGCGATAGCCATTAGTTTGCCAGGCAAGAATTGGACTGTGGATTTCACTGAAGATCAATGGGGTGATGCTGAATACCCCTGGGCTCGTGGAAATCATGGAGTGTACGTTCATATCAGTAAGGATGAGGGATACACATTTGAAACGGTTAAACTCGATATGAGTCCATACAAAGACGGATATACGAGAGTGGGGGTATTAGAATTAAGGGATGGTAGTGTAGCCTATCCGCTTACGGAACATTACCCATTTGGTTCTACTCCAGGGCGTAATGGTAACTATACATACATGCTTAGATCAAATGATAATTGTAATACTTGGATGAAACCTGTTCAAATAGTAGATTCTACTGTCTTCGATAAAGATTATTATGGGGAACCTGATATTGTTGAAGTGAGCCCCGGTGAGATTTTCTGTATTTTACGTACGGATGATTCTGTAGGTAAATCAGGATATCTGTATAGTTGTAGATCGTTTGATAGAGGAGATACTTGGACTAATCCAGAGATTACGCCAATGTGTGGTCTTCCGGGTCATTTGATAGTGTTAGATGATGGTAGGCTGTTGTGCACCTACGGTCGCAGAATCGAACCATTTGGTGTCCGTGCAATGTTGTCTGAGGATGGTGGTAGAACATGGCTTTCTGATGATGAAATTATAATTCGTGACGACTTACCAAATGGAGACTTGGGATATCCTACGACTATCGAATATGAACCAGGTTGTTTATTCGTGTGCTATTACGGTCAGGATACAGATGGAGTTACTTGTATACAAGGCACTTACGTGAAGTTGTGTTGAGATAATTTTGACAACAATGTCTCGATAACTAGTAGCAATAATTTTCAATGTGTAAATATTTACGTAGTTGATCGTCCATGTTTTAGCGCCCGTCCTGGTAAAGCGTTTGTATGGATTCCTTGGTCTATAACAACTACGCCATTGACTAGGACATATTCTATTCCAGTGGAGAATTGTTTAGGTTCCGTTAGGGTTGCAGGAGCTGCGACAGTTTTTGGGTTAAAAATAGTTACATCAGCTTTCATGCCGTCACGAAGAATTCCTCTGTCAGGAAGGCCTAATCGCTGAGCTGGGAATGAGGTCATTTTACGAATCGCGTTTGGTAGAGACATTTGCTTTTCTTCCCTGACATATTCGGCTAAAATAACTGGGAAACATCCGTATGTTCGTGGACTCGGGAAATCTCCCAGAAGAACAGCATCGCTACCAACCATGGATAGCGGATGAGTTACAAATGCAGGAAGTGTGTTCCCGTTAACACCGGCAGACACATAGCATGTTTGCAAATCTTCTTCGAGTAATATGTCGCACATTGTATCGACTGGATCTTTGCCAACCATTGCTGCAACATCAGCCACAGATTTCCCTTCGTATATGTGGTTTTTGGTATGTTTAAAATAGGTTAACCGTATGTCTTGCCAGGATGGGCCACGTGGGGCAATTCCTTCACTTTCCCCCACTCCTTTAACTGCAAGCATCTCTTGCATACCAGGCCCTCCCTCACGCATTTTTTGCCGACCTTCTTCTGATCGCATAATTTTCTTTAAATTTTCAGGTCCACCTTCGTGTGCCCAATCGGGGAACATGACAATAAGTCTTGTACTACCGTATATGTAAGGATAGCTGTCAAAAGTTACGTCCAGTCCTTTAGCAACAGCATTTTCGACTAACTCTAGCATCTCACGGCCGCTTCCACGGCTTGGGCTGCGTTGATAGAAATGAGTAATATGAACTGGTACGCTACTTTGACGCCCAATCTCTATCGCTTCGCGAAATGGATCCAAAAATTTATCTCCTAGTTCATATCGTACGTGCGTATGATATATGCCTCCAAGTTGTTGTACTTGCTTGGATAAAGTTATTAATTCATTGGTATCAGCGAAGCTACCTGGCGGATAATCTAGTCCAGTTGATATGCCAAATGCTCCTTCTTCCATCGATTCTCGGATAATGGATTTCATGTTTTCCAAATCTGATATATTGGCTGGGATATTGTCCCATCCAATACTGTTTATTCTCAAAACTGAATTGCCCAGTATATATGCAACGTTAATTGATACATGTTGGTTAAATAAGTCTAGATAATCTTCAACAGTGGCCCATTTCTGTTTTATGTTTGGATTCCCATCTAATCCAGAATTCAATTCTATGAAATCAAAAAGATCTTTTTGATTTCTAAAAGGGGCGTATGAATTTCCATCTACTCCTATGAGTTCAGTAGTGATACCTTGGCTAACTTTGGGTTCATGTTTGCCGTCAGATAGAATTACAAGGCCGGAATGGGCATGCATGTCAATAAACCCGGGGCAAACCACATGGTTAGATGCGTCTATTACCCGGGCAGATTCTACAGATGATAAATCTCCCCGGAATATATGAATGAATTCATCTTTTATTCCCAAAGCAGCGTAATATCCGGGATTGCCTGTGCCATCAATTACCAGTCCATTTCTTATTAGTAAATCTAACATTTTGAAACTAACTCTCATACTCATGTATTTAGATTCATAATTTATTGTACAAGGTAATTCTATTCAAGCCAAATGCATATAGAACAAAACGTATTCGCTATACGATTGAAAGACATAATATTAGATGTTTTATCCTTTTAGTTATTCAAGATTCGCTGATATAATCAGCAGGATTTCCACTCATTTGATTTAAGGATTGTTTGTCGAGACTTTCTACGACAATTGATATTGAGGTTCATAAAATATGCAAGAAATGCAAGGTAACTTAGCGAATATACGAGACAAGATTTCTGAAATAATGGTGCATCTTTGACTTATCCTCAAAAGATCGCGAGATAGATACACTCGAACAAGAAACAAGAGACTCTTCATTTTGGAGTGTGCCAGGAGTGGCTCGGCAGAAAATGCAATATTTGGCGAGACTTAAAATGGAAGTTGATGATTGGAGAACGTTAGAGAGAAGAGTTACATTGTTGGATGAATTGCTTCAACTGTCTATTGAAGAGAAGGATGATTCCTTACTGGGCAGTTCCATTACTGAACTTGCAGAAATAAAAGCGCAGCTCTCTGACATGGAATTCAAATTAGTGTTGTCGGGTGAGTATGATGAGCGTAATGCGATAATTGCCTTCCATGCAGGTGCTGGAGGAGTTGAATCTCAGGATTGGGTTAGAATGTTGATGCGAATGTATTTGCGCTGGGCAGAAGACAGAGGCTTTAAAGGCAAAATTCTGGACATTTCTCATGGAGAGGAGGCTGGTGTGAAAAGTGCTGTGGTGGAAGTATCTGGTGCTTATGCATACGGATATTTAAAAGCTGAACGCGGTGTACATAGATTGGTTAGGATTTCCCCCTTTGACGCTGATCATGCTAGACACACATCCTTTGCGTTAGTGGAGGCATTACCAGAAGTGGAAGAAGGGGTAGACATTACGGTAAATCAGGACGATATTAAAATCGATGTGTTTAGAGCTGGAGGGGCTGGTGGACAGAGTGTTCAGAAAAACTCCACAGCTGTAAGAATAACTCATTTGCCTACAGGTATCAAAGTTAGTTGTCAAAATGAACGCTCACAACACCAAAATAAGGAAATTGCCATGAAAATTTTGGTGTCGCGTTTGGTAGAACTTCAAACAAAAATAAGATCTCAAGAAATGGAACAATTGAAAGGCGAACATATATCACCTCAGTGGGGAAATCAAATACGCAGTTATGTTTTACATCCTTACAGGATGGTGAAAGATCATAGGACCAATGAAGAAACTTCAGATGCTGACGCTGTTCTAAATGGAAACATCGATGATTTTATAAGCTCTTATTTGACTTCTACGGTGAATGATCATAAAAGTTTAAAAAAATGAATGGAAGAAAATCGTTCTGGGAATTGCAATCCTTAATGTATTCTTATGGAACCCACATACTTTTCTCAGAAAAATTGACTAAAATAGTGTATTCGTAAAAGATTTTTGCGAGAATAATAGAGTGGCCTTATAATTAAGGTTGTGTAAGTTTTCATTAATGTTAATATGGATAATATGGTGTTTGCCATGCGAAAAATAATGATATTGTTGTTGACCTTGGGTGTCCTGTCCATTCTAGGATGTGGCGGACAGACAGACGTGGCTGAATCTACGAAAACAACCGAAATGTCTTCTTCTACATATGAGAAGACAGAAACGGAATATGAGAAGACAGAAACGGAATATGAATCTGAAGTCTCTCCATCCAGGTTTTCTGACAAACCCGTTGGAGGTGTATTCCGTATTTTATGGAGTGATCCTCCCACTCTAGATCCTGCTCTTACTACTGACACAACTTCTTCATTCTTAGTTGTGGAGATATTTAGTGGACTTGTAGCATTGGATGTTGACCTCAAACTTATTCCAGATATTGCAGAAAGCTGGGATATAAGTGCTGATGGATTGGTTTATACTTTTCATCTTAGACCAGATGCTAAATTTCATGATGGTAGAGTAATTACTGCAAGTGATTTTAAGTGGTCCATGGAACGCGCGGCTCATCCAGACACCGCCTCTCCTGTTGCCGATACATATCTTAATGATATTGTGGGAACAGAAGATGTGTTTAATGGTAAAACAACTGATATTAGTGGCATAAGAGTCATTGATGAAAACACACTAGAGATAACAATTGATGAACCAAAGGCTTATTTCTTAGCTAAATTGACGTATCCTACTAGTTACGTTCTAGATAGAGACAATGTCGAATCTGGTGGAGCTAATTGGTTTGACAATCCTAATGGAACTGGCCCTTTTAAATTAGAAGAATATAGGATAGGTGAACGTATCGTACTTACACGTAACAATAATTTCTATCGTGAACCAGCATACTTAGATTCGGTTGTCATGAATTTAGCTGGTGGTCAATCAATGGCAATGTATGAAAATGATGAAATAGATTTGACAGGAGTTGGGCTATATGACCTAGAACGAGTGTTAGATCCCAATGAAGAAACAAACAAACATTTGGTAGTTGCGCCGCCAAGTTTTAGCGTGTCGTATATTGGGTTTAATGCAAGTACTCACCCATTTAAAGATTCGAAATTTCGACAAGCTCTAAACCATGCTGTTGATAAAGGTTTAATTGCTACTGAGGTTATGTCAGATTTAATAGAGCCTGCGTATGGTATATTGCCACCAGGTTTCCCGGGTTACAATCCTGACTTACAGGGTTTAAGGTATGATCCGGAACTTGCACAACGACTCTTTGACGAATCCTATTACGACGATCTTTCAGATGCAGATAAACGTATAGTTATAACCGTTCCTGGTTCTGGAGGTACTATAGGATTAGACTTAGAAGTTGTGATTGAGATGTGGAGACAAGTTCTTGGTGTTGAAGTAGAAATAGAACAAGTAGAATGGGCTACATATTTGGAAGATTTAAATCAAAATAAATTCCAGGCCTTCGCAGGTTTAGGATGGCAAGCTGATTATCCTGACCCACAGGATTTCTTGGACATACTTTTCCATTCTGAAAGTAGTATAAATCATGGCTCGTATTCTAATTTAGAACTAGATTCAATTTTAGAAAAAGCTCGTGTCGA
>CAZSCD010000107.1:0-7033 GCA_964605345.1 uncultured Dehalococcoidia bacterium | reverse complement strand
TCAAGTATTAATATATAATATTTTTCTTCAAAACCTTCGATTTCCGAAGGTTTTTTTTTTGCGTGTCCGAATCCCCTTTATCCCCTGATTTGACCTGGAGAATTAAATGAAATTTTCAATACTGCCACAACAGACTCTCTTCTTCGATTTGTTACAGGAAAGTTCAGCAAATCTAAAGGAAGCATCGGCCAAATTGTTGGATCTGATGGAGAACTATGAAAACGTGCCGGAAAAAGTAGGGGAAATAAAAAAAATAGAAGAAATTGGTGATTCCATCATTCATCGTATAATGACTGAATTACATAAGGCTTTCATTACACCTATAGACAGAGAAGACATATTTGTTCTTGGTGAACGTCTTGATGATGTGGTGGATTGTATTGAAGAGGCAGCGCGTTATATGGTTGAGTATCGTATAGAAAAACCAACTTCCAATGCTAAACATATGAGTCTTATCATAACGTTTTGCGCAGATGCGATAGATAAATCCATGGAACTTTTGCGAAGCAAGGGGTCTCTGTTAAGTAGACTTATTCCTTTAAAGGAAAGATTGAACGATCTGGAAAATGAAGCGGATCAGGTTACTAGTCAAGCAATGGCAGAACTGTTTGAGTCCAACACGGCAATCGAAATCATTAAGTGGAAAGAAGTATATAATCAATTAGAATCAGCCACAGATAAATGTGAAGAAATTGCAGTCATACTGGAGGGCATCGTAATAAAACGTGGGTGATTTAAGTCAGATACTATTTGTTATTACGATTGCATTATCCCTGAGTTATGCATTTGCCAATGGACTAAATGACGCGGCTAATGCATTGGCTACTGTTGTTGGAACTCGTGTTTTGTCCCCAGCTCATGCCGTAATTTTGGGAGGCACCATGAATTTAGTGGGTGCACTCTCTGGTACCGCTGTTGCCAAAACTATAGGTAAAGGAATAGTAGACCCTACGTATATGACCCAGGCAGCAACAATGGCAGCTATCCTTGCAGCAGTGCTTTGGGTCATTTTTGCGACACGATATGGGCTTCCTGTTAGTGTAAGCCACTCTTTGGTAGCCGGAGTTTTAGGAGCTGGAATTGCAGCTGCAGGAATTTCTAGAATTAACGAGACAGTCGTAACTAAGGTACTCTTAGCTTTGGCTTTCTCTCCAATACTAGGATTAGCAGGAGCTTTCATACTCATGTTAATTATTTACTGGATGTTTCGGAACAGAAATGCCTCACGTTTAAATCGATCATTCAGTAAATTACAGATATTGTCGGCAGCTTTCCTTTCATATAGCCACGGTAAAAACGATGCTCAAAATGCAATAGGCATAATGGCTCTTGGTTTGGCTGTGTATGCTTCCCAGGATGTTACTGTAGAACTATGGATGCAGATATCGTGTGGAATAGCAATAGGGATTGGAACTTGTTTAGGTGGTTGGCGTGTTATAAATACATTAGGGTCAAGAGTCACTAAACTAACTCCGGCCAGTGGGTTTGTCGCGAATACCGCCGCCGCAAGTGTGATAGAACTTGCTTCTTTGATTGGATTACCAGTTAGCACTACTCATACCTCTAGTAGCGCTATTACGGGAGTTGGAGTTACTCGAGGAATTTTCGCGGTTCGATGGAATGTTGTAAAATCAATTTTGGGAGCATGGGTAATAACATATCCTATATGTATGTTTTTAGGATGGGTGCTAGCAAAGTTGATGGGAAGTATATTCTAAAGGAAAGCAAACTTCGAATATTTCCAAACGTTACGGTGTTTTGTGGAATCTAAGTTGGGTTTTGTTTAAGTCTATTATGTGTCACAATGCATGTGATTAAAATAGTTGTTGAATTAGACAGAATACTGAACTAAAAGTATTTCAAGGACAAATTCACTAAGAGGTAGAAATCATTATTGAAACCTCTGGGTGATGTTATATGTCTGGATAATAAATCGATTAACATGCTGTGTTGCATTTTAGATTATTTGGCAAATAAACATTTCCGATTAGTTTGTAATTGGAGAAATATTTGTTTTGGAAGGGAGTTTTGCTCATGAGAATATCTGACATCAAGACTTTTTTAGTTTATTCTGGCGGTCATAGGGCAGGTATTATAGGTGCAAAAAACTGGATTTTCGTTAAAGTCGAAACGGATGAAGGAATCCATGGTTGGGGTGAATCTTATACTCAACTTGATCGTGATAAAGCTATAGAACAACATATCCATGAACTCAAACGATATTTAGTCGGAAGAGATCCATTCAATATAAAACATATAACTCAGATGGTATACAATGATTTTGCTGGTCGTCGAGGGTCCATGGACAGTTATTGCGCATTAAGTGGCATTGAACAGGCCCTGTGGGATATTGTTGGCAAAAAACTTAATGTACCTGTTTACAATTTGTTAGGTGGTGCGTGTAGAGATAAGGTAAAAGTCTATGCTAATGGATGGTATGCGAATGCCAGTACACCAGATGAATATGCTGAAATGGCAGTCAAAACTGTCAAAGATGGGTTCAGTGCGTTGAAATTCGATCCGTTTCCAGGTCCATGGAGATTGAATATTAGCTCAGAAAATGAAAAGTTGGCAGTTAACAATGTGAAAGCAGTCAGGGAAGCGGTCGGGGATGATGTGGATGTCCTAATTGATGTGCATAGGCGATTAGCGCCAATGCATGCGGTTAAAGTAGGAATATTACTAGAAGAGTTTAATGTAAGTTGGTACGAGGAACCTACACCTTCAGAAAACATTCCCGCTCTTGCAGAAATCAGACAAAAAATCAATATTCCCATAGTTACAGGTGAAGCTTTATATACCAAGTCAGATTTCAGAGAACTTTTCGAACAACGTGCAGCTGACATTATTAATCCTGACGTAAGCAATTGCGGAGGAATATTGGAACTAAAAGAGATAGCAGCTATGGCTGAACCATATTACGTAGCTGTTTCTCCTCATAACTATAATAGTACTGCGATTGGACTCGCGGCAACTGTACAAGTTAGTGCGTGTATTCCAAATTTCATTACTACTGAATATTATGTTAATTACGCTGAAGTTGGGGATGAAATTTCCGTAAATCCTCTAGTAGTGCAAGATGGATATATAAGTGTACCGGATAGTCCAGGATTAGGATTAGAACTAGACGAAGATATGCTTGTTAAACATGCATATCTTCAAAATCCTCCAAGAAATATACGGCAGTATTATGATGAGGTCATATGAGGAGCTTAAATGAGTAAAATTGGCGTTGGAGTAGTTGGATGTGGACTGAATGGTCGGCGGCATGCTGAGTTGTATAATGCGATGGAGGAAGTGGATCTTATAGGTTGTTGTGATACGGTTCCAGATGTTGCTGAAAGAGTTGCTCAAAAACATGGAGTTAAAGCATTTACTAGAGTTGAAGACCTTGTGAGTGATTCCTCAATTGATGCAGTTAGTATTGTAACTCCAGCTAATGCACATTGTGAACCTGCTGTTATAGCTGCTAGGTCTGGCAAACACGTTCTCGCAGAATTGCCTATGGCGATTTCTCTCGAAGAATGTGATCGTATGATAGATGCTGCAAATACGTCTGGCGTGAATTTGATGTATGCTCAAGTTAACAGATTTATGCCTGCTAATGCTAAGGCAAAAAACCTCATTGATGCCGGGGAAATTGGAGATGTAATTTGGATTACACATACTAGAATGGGGCAAAATGGTTGGGGTAAGCCAAGACCAGACAGATGGAGCAGATGGAGAAAAAGTGGAGGAGGTTTCACAATTTACGAAGGTCCTCATTATTTTGATGATTTCAGGTGGTTGTCGAACAGTGATTTTGACACCGTTTACAGTGTTGGGATGAGATGTAATGTTTCTGGCGGAGACGGTGAAGATAATGCTATTGGAGGATTTAAATTAAAGAGTGGAGGATTTGGGGTGATTATGGAGGGAACGTCTAATCCAGGAGCTAGACGTGATGATTATAGAATTGTTGGAACCAAAGGGATGATTGAAATTACCGATCCAGAAATAAATCCAATTCTAAGAATTGCAAGAGAAACAGCACATTCGAAAGGAGAATGGGAAACGATTGACACGCTTTATTCAGATGCCAAGCCAATTGAAGGATTTGAGAGAATCGACAATGAACTTAGCTACTATTACTGGGTATCTGAATTACGGGAATTTATTAACAGCATAGAAGAAAATAGACAACCTGCTTGTACTGGATATGATGGTCGAGTATCATTGGAAGCTGCATTGGCTTTAAGATTGTCTGAGAAAACAGGAATGCCTGTTAAGTTACCATTAAAAACAATTTAATTATTTTGTATGTGGAGTAGTAAATATGATCGACTCTAGCGACGCTATGCGTGCCTTCTTACCCTATAGAGAAAATAGTGTAGTTGTTACAACTGATACGTCGGTTCTTTTATGGGAAAATGTGTCAAACAACGCAAGTCTCGATTTGCCTAATCCAGCCATGAGTAAGGCTTCCTCAGTGGCCTTAGGTGTTGCTATGGCCCAACCGAACAATCGTGTGGTTGTGTGGGATGGTGATGGGGGACTTTTAATGAATTTAGGGACATTGGTGTCTATAGGAGAACAGTCTCCATCTAACTTATTACACATAGTTTTGGATAATGAAATGTATGCAATGACTGGAGGACAACCAGTCCCAAATGCAGATGAGGTAAGTTATACTGAAATGGCACTCGCTGCAGGGTATACGAAGGCATATAATTTCGATAATCTAGAGGATTGGATTACTAATCTAGAAGACATCCTGAATCTTGATGGGCCTGTTATGGTAGTCTTGAAAGTTGCCCCAGAACTTACAGATTGGATAAACGATCCCCCAGATTTTTCAAACACACCTGAAATAGATGAGGCTGCCATAGTAATTCGAGATAGTTTACATCGTCAAAATTGATAGTGCGACAAATCTCTTAGGATTGTTATAGACTGAGGTTTTCTGGTACATGTAATTTGCAGTCCAAGTATTATTGGAGAGAGGTTAATGGTAGATTTTTCGAAAGCATATAATCGTATTGATGAATATATAAAAACTAGAATGGCAGAAGACAAAACTCCTGGAGTAGGACTTGCTATTACCGATCGTAACGAGACACTTCGAGCAATTGGTTACGGCTACTCGAATCTTGACTCTCAAACTCCCTTAACAGGTGATACTTTACTGGAGATTGCATCAATAGGTAAATCGTTTGTAAGTTTTGGATTACTTCAGGAATATGATGCTGGTCGTTTAGATTTACATAAACCTGTTTCTGAATATTTACCGTGGTTCAAAGTACAGTCTGATTATGAACCTATAACTATTCATCATTTGTTAAACCATACATCTGGAATCACAATGGGTGTAGATAAAGGGCCACATGGTTTATGTGAGGTTTGGGATTTAAGGAATACCAGAACGGCTTGGGCTCCCGGATCAGATTACTATTATTCTAACGTTGGGTACAAAGTTTTGGGGTTTGTTTTGGAAAACATTACCGGGGAATTATTGAAAGATGTTTTCGAACCAAGAATATTGAATCCACTTGGTATGACGTCGACTCATGGCTCAATATTACAAGACAGTTGGCGTGAAATGGCTACCGGATACCGAGCTTTCTATGATGACAGACCTCCACATCATAGCCACCCTTTGAGACCAGTTACGTGGCACGAATATTCTGGAGGTGATGGTCCCATAGCATCAACTCCACGAGATATGGCTAATTATGTACGTATGATTCTCAATCGAGGAAAAGGGCCCAATAGCCAAATTGTGTCTGAAAAAGCTTTTGGCTTGATGACACAGAGATATGCTGTGGAGTCGACTTGGGATTCGAGTGAAGCTTATTATGGATATGGTCTTAGAGTTAGCGATGTAGATTGTCATGTCCCAGTTAAGACGAGTGATTTAGAGGATTGTTTTTCACCGAAAGATAGTAATACACAAAGTCCTGGATATATTGGACATAGCGGTGGCGCTTTTGGATATAGTTCCAACATGTTCGCAGATATGAATCAAGGGATTGGAGTGGTAGTGATCTTCAATAGTGATGGACCTCCAGGAAGTCCTTCGGTCTCACATGATATAGCAAGATTTGTTCTCAGAGTTATGACTGCTGAAATGAATGGTGATGAGTTACCATCCGTTCCTACGATAGTAGATTTGACAAAAGTTGAAAATGCGAGTGAATATGCGGGAGTGTATAAATCTGCGGATACTGTTCTTACATTTGTATCTGATGGAGACTCTTTGTCTCTAGAACATGGAGGTGAACGAATTGTTCTGGAACAAAGAGGTGTTGATAGATTCTACGTTCCACATAATGATTTCGAGTTATTTCATGTAGAATTTGGACGAGTTGACGGTGAAGTTGTTGAAGTTTTCCATGGTAATGATTGGTTAGTTAACAGTAAATATTCAGGTCCTCTGACTTTTGATTATCCGAAAGAATGGGATGCATATGTTGGAAAATATGGTACTTCCAACCAGTGGTTTCCATGTTTGAGAGTGTTATTAAGAAAAGGCATGTTATATATTCCAGACCAAGGAGTTTCTTTGCCTGCGAAAGGATTGTTGAGTCGGCCTTTAGCTGAGATTGGAGAAGGAGAATTCGGTGACATTTCTACTCCAGAGAGAATTAAGTTTGACACCATTGTAGAAGGCAAAGCATTTCGAGTGAGTGTAACTGGGAGCGATTTTGTTCGTCTCTTTACCCCTTAACTAACAATTTTGTTGGTGGTGAATATAAGATCAGTTATGACAATATGTATGGTCTTATTCACTGCGTTATGTTTCGAGTTTTAGTTATGTGTAACCGGTAGGATGATATGAGACGGATGTTTCTCATTGTGGAATATTATCTGGTTAGCCGTACGTAGTTCCGTATCCTCTGCAAATTTGTTGCCAGTATTAGGATTACGGTCAAATCTGGGGAAATTACTGCTAGATATCTCTACACGAATTCTGTGTCCCTTAAGAAAAACGTTACTCGTAACCCAAAGATTGATGGAGAATTCGTAAATGTCTCCAGCTTCAAGTAGCTTCTGA
>CAZSCD010000106.1:0-6993 GCA_964605345.1 uncultured Dehalococcoidia bacterium | reverse complement strand
ATGCCCTGGCAAGCGGCTCAAGGAGGGCATTGTCCAATAATGCCACACCATAGGCATATAAAATCGCATGCATGGTGTGAGGTATTGTGTACTCTAAATTAGTAGCATCCATCATGTCATATCCCAGAAGACACACGTCATGATCACGTATGAAAGGTAAGCAGGACGCATGCAAGCCTGGTTTCTCAGATATGCCGGTTCCGCCCCACACTCCTCCATGATCAGCCGCATAAGCCTCTCGTCCACTATAAACCATCAGGGCGTCGCCAGGCTCAATATGTAATCCTTGTTCCTTAGCTATATCCTCGAGTTCCCAGCCCTGAACTGGTTCATCAAGTGTGACATATGGCTTACCACGATGTTTAGGAACATCCAGTAACACTCCCCGTGTGACGACCCCATCACTCCATTCATCAACTGACCCATACGATGCTCCTTTGAACGTTAATATTTCGTCTGGGTCTCTGCCGTCCCATCCTCCATTCTTATCCCACATATGGCATAAAGCATCTAAATGAGTTTCTGCCAATCCATGATAAAAGGACGCGTAATAATCCTCTACGCAACCTCCTCCATGAGGTTGATCTATTGTCATCATGTAATGACTAGTTGGTCTCATATTCTCAACCGATGGCTCTGTATTAACAGGTCTTGCAAGTGACACATTCCGGCCCGAGCTAACCAAAGCAGCGGCTCTGCGTCTTTTATCTGGAGTTACAAGGTTCATAGCTCCAGCAGATCCTTTATCACCCCATCTGCCCCAGTTACGTCGGTCTTTAAGATATGATTCTACTTCTGCTTGAGTGGGTTTTCTGCGTTCGATCATTTATCAACTCTCCTTAATGCATTAACGCATCGCTATAAACAACTACTTCACAATTCTTAATAACGATAAATCTCTATTTGCTACTTAGAATTATATCAACGTCTGTATAAAAATGCCTCAAAATAGACGCCGCAGTGAGCGAGATTAGCAGGTATCAATCAATATGACAAGCCATTAATGATTTCTTTGTTTATCTGAATAAAGTCTGCAATGAAGCTCCTTATACACCTAATTCTATAAAAAGAAATCCCCTGCCTCGTTGTAGCGGTTTGTGGCTCATGCTATAATTCCCAGATAGAATCTAGCAAGTCGAAGGAGTCGCAACTTGGCAAGTCAACGTAGTCGGCAATATGAGCTTACTCTGGTACTAAGTCCAGAAGCCAGTTCAGAGGAAATCAGTTCAGTAACGCAACAATCAACTGATTTTATAAACAACCGTGGAGGAAGCGTATCTGAAACAGACTCAAAAGGAGTCCGTCGTCTATCCTATCCTATTAAACGCTTTAGGGAAGGCAACTACGTAGTAACACGATTCACGTTAGATTCAAAGGAACTGCCAGAACTTACGCGGAGCCTTAATGCATCTGAAAATGTCTTACGATATCTCTGCACTCTAGCAAAGACACCCACAGAATGATTAACAAACTAGGACTGAACGAACCATGGTTGGATTGAATAAAATAATGGTGATTGGCAATTTGGGTGCTGATCCCACAATGCGGTATACACCAAATGGCAACCCAGTCGCTTCTTTTAGCCTCGCAACTGGCAGAACTTACACTGGATCAGATGGCGAACAAAAACAGGAAACTGAGTGGTTTAACATAGTCACATGGAACCAACTCGCTGAACAGTGCAATCAATTCCTAACCAAAGGTAGGCAGATTTACGTTGAAGGCAGGCTCAAAAGTAATTCGTGGACAGGCAATGATGGACAAACACGTTCACGAAATGAGATAATCGCGAACCGTGTCCTGTTTTTGGACAGAAGTGGATCACAGGAATCTCAACAAGAACAGGAACCACCTACAGATTTTGGCAAACCAGTAGGTGACGTTGAAGATCTACCTTGGTGAGGCGTATAAAATAAGCTAATGCTAGACAGAGAAACCACAGCCCCTAGGAGTGCGTCATTCCAAAGACGACCAAAGCGACGGTATTTCACCAGGCGCAAGGTTTGTCATTTCTGCGCAGATCATAAAGATCCAAGCGAATATAAAGACGCCGAAAGTTTGAAAAGGTTTTTGTCAGATCGATATAAAATTTTGGCGAGCCGTAAATCTGGTGTATGCCCAAAACACCAGAGGGCCTTGTCCAAGTCCATCAAGCACGCAAGGCATCTTGCCATACTTCCTTTTAGCCCCGACCATCGTACCAATTAAGTTATATCATCCCAAATTAAAAGATGGCATGTTTACAATACTAGCTGTTTCGCTAGCAATTTTGACATAGTAGCTTAGACAAGTGACAAACGACACAAAAGTTCCATTACCTCAAAACGCTAAATCTAACCCTGACCACAAGGATTCTCGCAGTCAACTTGACAAACAAAGGCGCCGTCTCGCTTTCGCCTTAATTGCTGTTTTACTTTTGGTTTTCGCTGGAACTGGAACGTTCTTCTATATAAAAACATTCGTCTTGCCTCATAAACATCTTGTGGTCAGAGTTAATGACGTTCGATATACACTGGGAGACATGCTGGTACTAGTACGTGTTCAGCAAAAACAGGTAGAGTCCAGAGGACAAGTGTTTGATTTGACTACTGCAATGTTCCAAACACTGCAAGATCTTGTACAAAACGAAATCATTAAGCAACGCGCTCCTGAATTTGGATTATCAGTATCCGAAGAAGAGGTAGATGAATTCATTCGAATGTCCCACTCTGATAGAACTGGTGAAACAACTGGAGATGTTGCAGCTCAATTTGAAAGGGAATTTCAAGAACGATATAGAGCTTACCTAAATGAAATACAAATTAGCGAATCAGAACACCGAGAATTGACAGGACAACAGATCCTTCGGGCAAAAATGAAGAGTTTCTTATCTAAAGGAGTTCCAACAGTTACGGAACAAGTTCATCTTCATCGCATAGTAATTACAACACAAGACGAATCAGACATAATGAACATCAAATTCAAGGATGCGGTATCGCGTGCCACAACAACAGAAGAACTACAAGAGGCCTATGAACTAATCGCTAGGGAGTTTTCAAGAGATAAGTTTGGCCTCGCTCAGAATGGAGGAGATCTTGGATGGGTTCCAAGAGGCGTGTTGCTCGAACAGGAATATGCCTTTTTTGATCTGCCAATTGGTGATCTCAGTAGACCAACTACGCTAGCTGAAAGCCCTGATGTGCTTGTCTATTTCATGGTTTCAGAACGGGATGATGCCCATAAACTCGATCCTGAGGCAAGAAGAGCTCTCGCAGACAAAGTTCTAGATGACTGGCTAAATGAAGAACGTCAGTCTAGCGACGTCTATTCCCGATTTGACTCACATATCTACGAATGGATGGTGAACGAGCTTGGACTAACCACCATCGAGCAACCGACATCAGACTCAGGCACAGATGTTCCCGGACTTGATTCCATCATAGTGAAATAATGGAAAAAGTTGGGTACTACACATGGAACCGATGAGGAACTTGCAGAACCGTGAAAGCGTCGCTTTTGCAAAAGGGTATAACGCTAGATGAACGAGATTTTTTTAAAGATCGCTTCACAGAAAGTGAATTCCGTATACTAATAGGAAGCCAATCACCTACGGATTTTTTTTCATGGAGAAGCCCTTCTTTCAAAAAACTAAATATCGACAAGAATCGATTGGACAGTGATGATTTAATACGCTTAATGATTGCAGAACCGAAATTCATTCGCAGGCCTTTAATAAAAATTGCTGATGAGGTAGTATTGGGAACAAATCAAAAGGGAATTGACAACCTACTTCTGAGATGAAAACAATCTTTTCTTATAAAAGCTGAATTAGTTGATAAATTTAAATGGTAAAATAGCATTTGTTACAGGTGGTGCAACTGGGATAGGACGAGGCATAGCGACTGTACTATCAAGACAAGGTGCCCATTTAATTATTGGGGATATTGATGTTGAAACAGCCACGTCTACCGCACAGCAACTATCTACAAATGGGCTTCATGCGCTTGCAATAAAGACAGATGTTACATCCAAGACCTCAATTCAACATGCTGTAGAAGAAACGATTGACAGGTTCGGACAAGTGGACATTCTGGTCAACAACGCGGGTGTCATTGGAGGCCCTCCATGGGCTAGGGATGACCTGCACTCCACTGAGGCATGGAATTGGAATATATCCGTCAACTTAAAAGGAGTTGTTAACACTACGGATATAATTTCACCATATATGAAAGAACGAAAATACGGCAAAATTGTCAATGTGCTATCCGGTGCAGCACGACGTGGAGAGGCGGGCGGAAGCATTCCATACTGTGCAGCTAAGGCTGCCGCATTAAGCTTTACTCAATCCAGCGCACTTAACTTAGCGCCGTATAACATCAATGTAAATGCGATTTGCCCAGGTCACGTTTGGACATCTATGACCCAGAGATCAGGACGGACGCAAGAACAATTTAATCAGAGAATATCATCTGCAAACCCGTTGAAAAGGCCGCAGTCTCCTGAAGATATGGGTAATTTGATTGCATTTTTGGTGTCAGACGAGTCTCAAAACATCACTGGCCAAGCAATCAATATTGATGGAGGACAGGTTCTAAGCTAATTCGTTTTTCCATTTTTACACCTCAAATAATCTACTCATCTGTAACATAATGAATCGTAATACCTTCAGGAATGTCAGGATATATATATGAAAGTTGGAGCATTCGAAATACTGGACCCTGTACCGGATTTACGGAACGTGTGCGCCATAGCTATTCTGCGTCCATGGATAAACGTCGGGAAAATAGGCACTCTAGCTATACGACGTCTTGAGGAATATTTGGGCGCCCATGAGTTAGGTAGACTCTCTCATCCAGGAACGTTTTTTGATTTTACACGATATAGGCCTCAAGTACGCATCGTTAATGGACAGCGAATTTTCAGTAAGCCTAATAGCGTAATTCGATACGCTAAACACCAAGAAACTCAAAGAGACTACATATTTCTTGATCTACGCGAACCACATTCTATGGGAGAAACATACGCAGACTCCATCGTGACTCTATTGGATCATTTCAACGTGACAGAATATTGTCGCATTGGCAGTATGTACGATTCTGTCCCTCATACTAGACCTCTAATGGTAACTGGTTCGTTAACCGAAGAACAGTTTGAAAAAGTAAAACATCTAGTGTCGCCTAAAAAAAACACCTATGAAGGCCCCACCAGTATCGTGAATCTAATGGACGATACACTTCGTGATTCCAACCTTACAATTACAAGCCTTATGGTACATGTGCCTCAATATGTCCAACTTAACGAAGATTACATGGGGGTCTCTCGTATACTAGAAACAGTTGCATCTTTATATGGATTCCCCATGTCTTTATCAAGCATTAGCAATGGACAACAACAGTATCTAGACATAGGGAATTCTGTGGCAAATAACAAACAAGTGGCAAAACTTGTTGAACAATTAGAGACGTACTATGATCAGGTATTGTCACCAAAAACATCGAGAGACAAAATTGAATTCTCTCCTGAAGTGGAAAGTTTTTTGACAGAAATGAGCGACCTGTTAGGCAACATCCCAGACGACCAGATATGATTCCGTGAGAAGTAACGATCGGCGCATATTAACAATGATGGGCCATTTTCCAAAAGCCTTAGTTACGTCACTCCTTTATCGTTTTTACACCATAACCATGAATGCGTTTCAGGCTGTCATCACTTCTGCCAAGAGCCTTAGCTAAGTCACCTCCATGTGTCCTGCACCACTCGTAAACAGCAAGAATATCTGTGCCTATACAAAAATGCTTAATTCCTCTTTTTAAGTAGGAATCGGCTTCTGCAAAAGTTTCAAGCTCTACTCGAGGAGCAACGCCTAATTTCATTGCTGTTTCAAAAATGTATTCTTCGGCTTCTTTAACTTTTGGATGGTCATACTGTCCAGGTATACCTAAGTTCATTGCATAATCTGCAGGACCAAACTGTACCATGTCAACACCATTCACCGACAAAATTTCCTCTAATTGATCTATAGCGGATTGTTTCTCTATCATGAGAGCCACCACTGTATCTTCAAGGGCTTCTACATATTCTTCATCAGTAGATCCAACTCCATACCCAACATCTCGCCTCATGCCTGCTCCAGCTACACCATTAACATTCGGCATATCAGCTGTTTTTGAAGCAACCGCCTCACGTGCATCTTGAGGATTGCGTATGTCTGCAAAGAGAAGGTTCTGTATGCCTGACCCGACTGATCGGATTGCTAGATAAGTTCTAGGCTGTTGTTCAATTTTCATCATAGCAGACATATGCCCAAAAAGATCAACTGCTCGACCAATATTCTCAAGTGAGTGCAGGTCATAAGGTGCATACTCTCCAACAAACTCAACATAATCGATAATGCCACTATGTCCAATGACTTCTATTACACCAGGCCAAGGCGATAACACATGAGTGCCTATGCTTGGTTTATTTTCATTCAACAGATTCCGTAAGACGTTTTTCTTTTTCATTCCTTTTAGCTCCTCAACTACAATAGATTCGTTTTATGGAATAGTACTTTAAGCATAAACTCCAAATCAACCAACGTTAATTAAATATGAGTCCGTGTCGACATTTAAGTTGTTTATTTATTTCGTAGTATCTCAAGGTGATTTAAATTGACTTTTAAGATTTAGAAACATAATTACTAGTTGATGAAAAGGAGCATGGGTACTACAATAAACAAACGTTGGATTCTATTTGAAATAAGCAACATTTAAGCAAGGAGGGGTGGCCGAGCGGCTTAAGGTACCTGTCTTGAAAACAGGCATCCTCGCAAGGGGATCGGGGGTTCGAATCCCTCCCCCTCCGCCACTCATAAAGCAGATCTATATCCAATTACCTTGATTACCTAATCAGAATACTTAAGGCATAATCAATTATGAAAATTCACGAATATCAGGCAAAAGAAATTCTGAGGCTCCACGGAATTCCAGTGCCAGAAGGTTCCGTTGCATTCTCTCCGGAAGAAGCATTTAATAT
>CAZSCD010000105.1:0-9057 GCA_964605345.1 uncultured Dehalococcoidia bacterium | reverse complement strand
ATTCGAATTAATAGCTTCTTTTAAATATACGTCTGCGTCTTCTTCTAAAAGAAATCTTTCATTTAATAGAATATTAACAGCGACGGCAATGCATCTAATGTAATTAAGATTTGAGTGATAGCGTTCTTCAATTGATGGACGAGAATCTCCAGAGATTTCTCGTTCACGTGTTGTTTTTGCAAACGGGAAAAAACTTCCAATCAAACCTGCTGGTAGGTACTGTTCTTCTTTATCGTATGTGCAAAAGTTCCACCCAGTGAAAGTAGCCTTAGGTACTTGACTATATGGGGTATGTATTCCGGATATTTCGTTGCCGTCATCATCAATTTTAGGTATAAGAAGAGTGTAGGCTTTGTGTGTGTCTTCATCTGGTGTATGTTTGGAAATTATGCCATTATCAAAGTCACGTCCGTGATTTAGTATTTTTAGTAAATTGATCGTTTTGGGAAAGACTACATTAGGTATATGGGGAAAGCGTGTTGTAATAGGATTCGCAATTTCTGCAGTTGCATTGTCTTGGGTGGGGATACGACTATCAGGTGGAGTTATGTTATTGTCGGCCCAATCGTCTAGAATATCTATTAGTGCTCTGAGAAGTGGCGAAATGTTGATAGGGTTAATGTTGTGTTTATAAGTAGATGTTAGGAGATTGTGGTTGTAAGTTTCGTTTGAGTGAGTACACGAAAGAAGATATATTCTGGAATTTTTATGATCTTCTATGTCGTTACCTAGAGGATCGGTGTGAACGAGGGATCCTCTACGTTCCCAGTAGTCGGATGATGTTTGAGTGTGAATAACGAGTGGATCTGTAACAGGACGTTTTAGTATTCCATCTGCTTTCCCAGATATAGGATCTACTATAAAAGGATATGCAAAAGGAAATTCGTCAGACGGGAAAGTATGATCTGTGTGTTGTAGTGGACAACGTCCAGGTTGAGCAAATCGGTAGTTTAAAGCTATGCGCCCTGCACCTGAAGCATGTGGCGCAATAGCATCAAAAATGGGCTGCTTTTTTGCGTCTTCATTGAAGCCACGATATACGAATTCTCGTAAAAATCTGGCGCCTTCAGTTTGTCCCCATCCATAAATTTTGTTTATACCGTCAGATTTGGCCTTGAAAGGGTTTGGTGTGTTTTGGTGATCAGTTTTGTTGTTACGTAGAAAGGATACTAAATCTCTTACAGCTGTAAATCCAAGGCCCATGACTAGGGGGTTTCTTGCAGTATAGACTAGTTCATAAATCCAGCCAGGCTTGAATCCATCTTTAATATAGCAATCTGTATAAGATGGAATGGGAAGGCCTTTTTCATTGGATTTAGAAAAACTCCATTTGTTATGCGGTATGGATTCTTTTTGACTTGACTCGTATTTTCTACGAGTTAACAAGACATTTTTTGTGTCCAGAGAAATTGTTTCATAACTCTTAGTGAAGCTATTGCCGCTAAGAGGCATAGATAAAATATTAGGTTTGTCGACGATGAATTCTGTTCGTATCATATCTGTGACAGGGGTATTTTCTTCTAATTCTGGAGTAGGCAACAACATTGTCATACGATCGTTGCCGGGTAAAATGTCACCTTGCCAGCCACACCACAAAATTGAATAACCTCTGCGCATTAGGAAAGCATTGCCTGCATGAGCTTTATATTGTGGTTTATTACTTTGACTCGCGCCGTTTATAAACTTCAATATGTACTTATTTCCGAAGGTGTTAGCATCATATATAAGTTTTCGGTTGCCTCGGTTGAAATCCACAGGTTTCAGTATAGTTAAATCTGATGAATACTCGACTAATTCGGATGATGTGCGTGGTACATGTTTTAAATCTACGATTGATTGATTTAATGGAGATAATGGATCTATAGCAAAATTCACATAACCCGTTAATAATTCATACGGTCCAATTGACCCAAATGTTGTGGCATTTGCGAAAGGTTCTGGGTTTTCTAAATAAATATGAATTTGAGTGTCCATGCCGTTTTCGAATCAGTTTAAAATTACCAAAATGTTATTAAGTCTTATTGTCAATTTAACGGTTATCACTAGGAAAGTATCAATAGATTTAATCTGATTAATCGTTCAAGGAATAATTTTAGGTCAAGCTATGAGTCTTAACAAGTATAGTTTTGGTGTTATTGATATCAATGTAGTATGTAGTTTGATCTTATAAGTGTAAAGGAATAAATTTTGGTATGTGATATGTATTTAAGTAATGTAGCTTTTATGTTGGCTTGGACATCCTTGACACTTATAAGATCAATGTGATAATTTTCTTTGAATGTGGGGAATTCTAGTAATTGCATTGAAGCGTTTGGCAAGGAAGGCGGATTGATGGATCCAGCTCCTATTGGTGCTTTGGAATGGAAGGAAATTTATAATCTACTCACTAATCTTTGGATGGTGGTTGCCTTTACTGTTTTATTCGCTGCAAATATGATTATTGGGCATATCATAATTCCTTCACATATAGCAACTAAGGATATTCCAGAAAATTTATTTCAGAAAGTTAGAGTAGGGCTTTACACGGTGGCGTTGTTGTCTATTGGGTTAGCTCTGTTCTTTTTTGTACGTGTTGTCGACTTGGCTGATGTTATACAGGATTTCTGGAGTGAATATTGGATATAGATGATCGTGGCGGAATTACTCTAACTATGACACATGAAACGATTTTATTTTTGAGTTTAGTAATCTAAGGTGTACTGAATTTGTTACAAGGAGATTTTAGACTACCAAGGCCCAACAAGAAGCAACTCATAATATTTGGTGTTCTTGGTGGGGTTGGAACTGCAGTTTTAGCTGGAGTGGTTGTTTTATTTGTATTTGTAATTTCTGCATGGTTTGGTAGACCAGTGATTTTCGGACACGCTGAGGGACCAGATCAGCCTATTGACTTTCCCCATACTGTTCACGTTCAGGATTTGGGGTTGGATTGTGCCTTTTGTCATCGTAACGTGGACAAGGCGGCGGCTGCGTCAATTCCAGCTGTTAACCTTTGCATGACTTGTCACAAGGTTGTTGGAGACGATATTGCCGAAGTTGAGAAACTGCGAAGTATATACGAAGACGGGAAGCCTATTGACTGGGTACGTGTCCACAGAGTTCCTGATCACGTTCATTTTGTTCATGAAGCTCATGTAAGATTTTTTACTGGGTCTAAAAAAGTGGTGAGCGAAATTGAAAATCCAGGACAAGATATCCGATTAGAAGACGCGAAGAAGATCAAACCCGATAGCGTAGTTGGACAAACCATTGACGTAGCGGTTTCCGATGTGTGTTCTATATGCCATGGAGATGTGGGTGCTATGGTTAAGGTTGAACAGGTACGTTCTTTAAAGATGGGAGATTGTGTAGATTGTCACCGCGAACATGATGCTCCTACTGATTGTACTACATGCCATTATTAGAGTTTAAAGTTTTATGACACTTACAAGACGACAGTTTCTTACATTAATGGGCGGGTCTGCCGCAGGAGCCATTTTGTTCCAAGCTTGTGGAATTCCAGAGGAGGAAATGCTTGTTCAGTCTCCTCTTGAAATGCCTGAAGATATGGTTACAGGTATCGATAATTGGTATGCGACACTTTGTCGTCAATGTGCTACATGTGAAGGGGTGGTTGTGAGAGTGATGGAAGGTAGGGCGAAGAAAGTAGAAGGAAATGTTGATTATCCAATTAATCGTGGTAAACATAGTGTGAGATGTGAAGCTGGATTGCAAGCCTTGTATCATCCAGATCGTATTATGGGTCCTTTGGTGAGGGTTGGAGATAGGGGGTCTGGTAAGTTTGAAGAAATCAGTTGGACAGATGCTATTGGCAGATTGACTTATCAACTAGGCCGATTACAGTCTAGTGGAGAACAATCCAAGATGGTTATGGCTACTGGACCTGTGGGTGCCCACTTGGGTAAAGTTATAGACAATTTTGTGTCTAAATTTGGTGGTCGCCATCTACCATATGAACCTCTCGAAAGCACAAATTTGAATGCTGCTATGAAACAAGTATTCAATCAGGATGTGATGCCTGATTTTGACATTGATAATTCGAAGTTCGTTCTATCTTTTGGAGCTGATTTCTTAAACACTTGGATGTCGCCGGTTAGATATGCTAGAGGGTATGGGGCTTTTCGCCAGGGCGAAGGGGCAAGAGGTAAGTTGGTACATGTGGATTCTAGATTTTCCATGACTGCTGCTAATGCAGATGAATGGATTTATGTTAAACCAGGGATGGAAGGAGTTCTGGCCTTAAGTATTGCGCAAGTTATTATTTCAGAAAAGCTTGCTGAATCAAATGTTGTAAATGCACTACTTGGAGGAGATTTAAGTAGTCTAGATGATGTTAAGCCAGAAACAGTAGAAGATAAAATTGGTGTGTCTGCGGATACAATTAAACATATTGCACGAGAATTCGCACATTCAGGTCCTAGTCTGGCTATTGGTGGTGGTTCATCGGCAGCACATACCAATGGATCTTTTAATATGGCCGCAATATATTCGTTGAATTACCTAGTTGGTAGTGTTGGTAAGCCAGGGGGAATAATATTTAATCCAAGTTCTCCTATTGACGATATTCCCGTTGCTCCAAAAACTGCTCCTTTTAATGATTGGCGTCAGTTAGTTGATGATGCTAAACAGGGAAAACTTCAAGTGCTTATGCTACGTGGAGCGGACCCGTGGTACGGACTTCCAGATAGCGTGGGATTTAAGGATGCCACTTATGATGTTCCGTTCATATTTAGTTTCTCGGGATTTATGGATGATACTACATCAATGTCAGATTTGATTTTGCCTGAACACAACTATCTTGAAGATTGGGGAAGTGACATTCCAGTTGTTGGGCCAGGATACCAAGTTGTTGGATTTCAACAACCAGTTGTCCGACCGTTTTTTGAGTCTAGAGGAGTTCATCTTGGAACCAGGAATGTTGCTGACGTATTAATGACAATTGCTCAGGGAATTGATTTAGATTTGGAACTTCCAGGTGAAACTTTCAAAGATATTTTAAAGGATAGCGCGAATAAATTATTCGACATGAACAGAGGATCGGTTAGAGCGGGCACTTCTGAGTCTTTTTGGAATGGAATTCTACAGCGTGGTGGTTGGTGGGATACATCCGCTAAATACACAGGAGTCGATGTTACTCCTCCGAAGTTGCCAAAGGTTGAAGAACCTTCTTTTGGATCACAGGATACAGGAAGTTTCCCACTTCATTTGATACCTTTCTCGTCGGTTTCAATGGATGATGGTAAGGGAGCACATTTGCCGTGGCTTCAGGCAACTCCAGATCCTGTTGTTACTGCTACTTGGCAAACGTGGGTGGAGATAAATATTAATTTGGCAAAAGAGATAGATGTTAAGGAAGGCGATGTAGTAAAAGTGGTATCTGCACATGGTACTATTGAGGCCCTTGCTTACCCTCATCCTGGTATATCTCCGGATGTGGTTTCAATTCCTGTGGGACAAGGCCATAGAGCGTCTGGGAGATACGCACAAGGGCGTGGTAGCAATGTTTTGTCTATTTTGGCACCTCTGCCTGATAGTACAACAGGTGCTTTAGCATGGGCAGCAACTCGTGTCAGATTGGAAAAAACTAATCGGTGGATTCGACTTCCAAAATTCGAAAATACAGTTCCAGATTTACCTGTAGATGAGAACAATCAAATAATTCAGCTCACACAGGTGGATGTGTAGATTGACATAAAAGTTTGGTGATGACGTAAATATTGGATTGCATGGAGAGTTAAACATGGGAGAAGAAAGCTGGGGGATGGTTGTTGATGTGGATAAATGTACGGGTTGTCAGGCTTGTGTAGTTGCTTGCCAGTCTGAGAACAATATACCTGTCAATGATGAAAATCATTTCAATCAGAGACGTGCGATTGAATGGATACGTGTTGAGCGTTATTGGGAAGGAGAATTCCCAGATGTTAAAGCACGATTCATACCGGTTTTTTGCCAACATTGCGGAGATGCTCCTTGTGAGTCTGTGTGTCCTGTTTACGCTACTTATCACAATGAGGAAGGATTAAATGTTCAGGTTTATAATCGTTGTATAGGTACCCGTTTTTGTGCAAACAATTGTCCATATCATGCTCGATTTTTCAACTTTTGGGAACCTGAATGGCCAGAAACCTTGAAAAATCAATTAAATCCAGATGTTACTGTTCGATCCAGAGGAGTCATGGAAAAATGTACCTTTTGCGTGCAAAGAATTAGTCGTACCAAAAGAAGTGCTGGAAAAGACGGAAGCAATGCTTCTGACGAGAAATTTGAACGTTCTTTGAATCCGGCTTGTGTGAATGCTTGTCCGTCTGAGTCATTGGTTTTTGGTGATTTCAATGATTCGGATAGTAAAGCTTCAAAAATACGAGATAGAGAATCAGAAATTGATGGTCGTGCTTATACACTCCTAGAAAACATGGGGACTAATCCTAGTGTTGTTTACCTAAAGAAAGTTGATAGTTCTGCGGAGGAAGTTCCACATGGTTCACATGGCTAGGCAAACGGCCTCAAGCCAAGGTCACGATGATTACAAGACCTCTACAGAGGTCACACGGGACTTGTTGTCCAAATATTCACATACTGGCAAGATGTTTCGTTGGGCTGTATTGGGGTTTGGCATTCTTTTTGTCCTGGGAATTATTGGGTTTGTAATTAGATTATCAGATGGTGTCAGTGATAAATCTGTCTGGGGATATTATGCCGCCTTGTTTGCTTTTATACTAACAACAGCTCAGGCGGCGCCAATGATAGCCATAGCACCAAGAATTGCCAAAGGCCATTGGAGACGTTCCATATCACGTCCTGCAGAAATTTGGTCGGTTGTAGGTCTTCTAAGTATGATAATGTTTATTCCGCTGTTGTGGGTTTTGCCTACGTTAGAAGATCGACGTCGTACTCTGTGGTTTTTTGATCCTGAGACAGAATTTATGAACGTACCGGTGTATTCGCCACATATTTGGGCTACATTAGCAATAATTGCCTTGGTGATCACAGGTATAGCTCTTTTATGGGTGTCTGCATTACCAGATATGGCTACTGTAAGAGATAACATGTCTGGATGGAGACAGAGATTAGCAAAACGTCTTGCGTTTGGGTGGCAAGGTACCTCTGAACAATGGAATATGCTATATCACAGGATGGGTATATTGGGCGCTCTATATTTTATGATGCTAATATTCGTGCATTTTCTCATAAGTGTAGATTTTCTTATGGCTTTGGTTCCAGGGTGGATAGATGCGTTGTTTCCTGTTACTCATGCTGCTAATGCTCTTCAGGCAGGAGTAGCAACCATGTTGATAACTATGTTCTTTCTTAGACAATTTGGTGGATATAAAGAATATATTGGATTTGATCAGTTTTGGGGACTTGGTAAATTGTTGTTAGCTCTCTCGTTGCTGTGGTTCTGGTTCTGGTTCTCTAGCTTTATCGTATTATGGTATGGGAAGAAACCTAATGAACAGGCTGTACTTGAACTTTTGATGGTAGGTCCATATCTACCTGCATTTATGATGAGTTTCGTTTTTAATTTTGTTGTTCCGTTATTCACTTTGATATGGAATCCACTTCGCAGGAGCATATGGGGTCCTACACTTATAGCTTTTTCGGTTCTTATCGGTACTTTTTTCGATCGTGTGAGACTTTATGTGGCTGCATATTCAATCCCTGGGATAGGAGATCCGAGCGTACATAAACACGAATTACATTTGGAGGATGTGAAATCACTTGGGAATCTTCCAGATATGGCGGACATTTTTATAATAATTGGAGGACTATCTGGAGTTATTCTAATGTATTTATTGGTCTCTAAGCTTATTCCAGTAGTGAATATATGGGAACAAAGAGAGTTGTTACTTTATAAAGTCCATAAGCGTTTCCATCGTGCAGAAGTAATGGTTTTGGGTAAACGTGACTAATTTTAGAGTTGTTTGAGAGTCAAATTAAGTTGGTTTAACAAGGGAAATACTATATGCAGGAACATAGTCAGTTAACTCAAAAGGAAATCAATAGAGATTTATTGAGTGGGATATTTGATGCACCTAAATGGTGGTTGCCCGCGGTTATTTTTCTAACGATCGTATTTCTAATAGGAGCCAGTGCGTTTGGCTTCATGTTGAATAAGGGAGTTGGAGTTACTGGCCTGAATCGCCCAGCGATGTGGGGGTTTTTCATGGTCAATTTTGTGTTCTGGATTGGTATTAGCCATGCTGGCATCATGATATCAGCAATCCTCAGACTCACACAAGCTGAGTGGAGGCGTCCAATTACACGAGCTGCTGAAGTCCTGACAATTTTTTCGTTAGTTGGAGCTACTCTTGCAGCAGCATTAGTCCATACGGGTAGGCCTTGGAGAAGTTACTGGGTTTTTCCATATGATTTTTCCAGAGGTGTTTGGGTAAATGTCAGGTCTCCTCTTATATGGGATCCTAGTGCTGTGAACACGTATTTGACTGCTAGTATATTGTTCGTGTTTGTTGCCCTTTTGCCGGATATAGCTATATTACGTGATAGAAGTAAGGGGATCTGGCGTACTATGTATTCGTTTCTTTGTCTGGGATGGCGTGGAACTCCACGGCAATGGAAACTGCAAGCAGTAGCAGGTATTTTATTATCAGCGTTAGTTTTACCAGTTTTTGTTTCTGTTCATAGCATTGTTTCATGGGATTTTGCTACTCAAATAAGTGTCGAGGGATGGCATTCAACTATCTTTGCACCGTATTTTATTATTGGTGCTATACACTCTGGAGTGTCTGCAGTAGCTATGGTGATGGCACTAATGGTATGGATGTGGAAATTGGATCGTTATATAACTCCTGACCATTTTGACGCTATAGGTAGACTGTTGATTATTGTAGCTACGACGTGGTTCTTCTTCTTCTTCTTAGAGTGGGTTTTTGCATTATACACATTAGAAAGTCCAGAGATAGCTATGAGGGAATTGCAAATATTCCAACAACCCTATTTCCCTCTTTTCATCGTATTTTTATTAACTGCATTTTTTATACCGGTGCCGCTTTGGTTGTTTAGGAAAGTTAGGCGCAGTGTAGCACTGATGTTTTTTAC
>CAZSCD010000104.1:0-12857 GCA_964605345.1 uncultured Dehalococcoidia bacterium | reverse complement strand
GCGCCAAAATCATTATTGTCAAACCTACTACAATAATAATGAAACCTTCCAAATATGTCGGTAAGTAATCTGTAGGTCTATCTAATAATAATTTTCTCAGCAAGAAAGCTAAGCCAACAGAACAAATTGATACTCCAACTGCTCCCGTCAATAACCATCGCTTTAATCTCATTCCAGGATACATAAGTTTTAGCATACGAGTCCATTTTGAATACCGATGTGAATCGTATACATTTTGTGTATTAAATTTTTGACGCTTAGTATCATTCATCGACCGATCTCATTGAATCCATTTCTTTTCCTAAAAGTTCAGTAACTATCATTGGATTAGCCGTACCTCTAGTTGTTTTCATTACCTGCCCAACTAAAAATTTAACTGCTGTTTCCTTACCCTTAATGTAATCTTGTACAGGTTTTGGATTCTCAAATATCACATCTTTAATTACCGAGTGAATAAAATCTAAATCACTAATTTGTGACATTCCCATGGATTCAGCAATTTCTCCAGCAGATTTACCAGAATTGAACATTTCCTCAAAAACAACCTTGGCCATACTGTTATTTAAAGTACCATCATCAATCAATTCAAGCATATCTATGAACTGTTGAGGCTTAATTTTTACGTCTGTTATTGCACAGCTTGTTTGATTAATTAACCTAGATAACTCACCCAAGACCCAATTGCTAACAGATTTTGCTAACGCTATTCCATCATCTCTAGTTTTCAAACCACATTCAAGAACACGTTCGAAGAAATCAGCAGTCTGTTTTGATATAGTCAATAAGCGAGCATCATCTTCGGTCAATCTATACTCTAATACAAATCTACGTTTTCTAGCCTGAGGCAATTCAGAAAGGCTTTTTTTCAACTCCGAAACCCACTCCATTTCTATATCCAATGGAGGCAAATCAGGTTCAGGAAAATACCTGTAGTCAGATGCATACTCCTTACTACGTTGAGATACTGTTATTGCACGTTCTTCATTCCAACCTCTTGTTTCTTGAATGATACGTTGGTTTTCATGTAGGGCACCAATTTGACGTTCAGTTTCATATTCAAGTGCACCATAAACTGATTTCAAACTGTTCATGTTTTTTACTTCAACCTTTGCCCCTAACTCATCAGAACCTCTAGGACGAACGCTTATGTTTGCATCACATCTAAAACTCCCTTCTTCCATGTTTGCCGTGCTCACTCCGATGTATCTAAGAATTGAACGAAGTTCTATAAGGAAGCTTCGCGCTTCTTCTGGGTTACGCATATCTGGTTCGCTAACCACCTCCATTAAGGGCACTCCTGCACGATTCAAATCAAGTAAACTATATCTTATGCCTTCATTATTAGTACGATGGAGAAGTTTAGCTACATCCTCTTCCAAATGTACTCGTGTAACACGTACTGATTTTTGATTTTGGCCAGATTCTATTGACAGACTACCATGATTCGCAATAGGAGCTTCATACTGAGAAATCTGATACCCTTTCATCAAATCAGGGTACGGATAGTTTTTTCGATCAAATTTCGTGTATTTAGAAATATCACTTTCTAAAGCAAGTCCAGTCATTATTACGAATTCAACTGCTTGATTGTTAATTACCGGAAGCGCTCCAGGCAAACCAATACAAACCGGACAAACTAATGTATTAGATGGAGCAAATTGATAATTTGCGCTACAAGAACAAAACATCTTACTTTTCGTAAGTAGTTGAACGTGAACTTCAAGCCCTATTACAACTTCATACTCGATATTTATATTTTTACAATGCGTATATTTCACTAAACTTCATTTCTTCCTAGTTAATATGTACAAAAATTCATAAATCAATAACACTCAAGAATTCTTTCAAACAAATTAAGATTCATTTGCTGTCCACATGATACTACATCACCTAGCTCATAACGTAATAAATTTAACAAATGATATCTAGATTTTTAAATTAACTGACTTCATTATCAATCCATATTTTGGACACAATCACAACATCTTCTTTTATATCACATTGGAGCTATACATTGTGATTATTAGACAAAACTCGCTACCGTTGACTGCTATAGCAACTACGTGCTAACCTAGAGCCTCAATGGCTGCATAGACTTAAAAACATTCTATTGACACTTTGTGTGCTAACAAAAATATCCTACTTGTATAACCACTCCATCTAGAGGGATTCATGCCAGATTATTACCCAGCATTTATTGACGTTAGAAACCGTATTTGTATAGTCATAGGAGGCGGATTTTTAGGTGAAGAGAAAACCTTACGACTCTTGGAGTGTGGAGCACGAGTTACTATCATAAGCCCTGACGTTACAGACAAATTAGAATCCCTTGCTCGGAATGGTGAAATCACCTGGATTCAAAGAAAATACACGAATGGTGATCTCAGTGATTGTTTCATAGCTATAGCGGCAACAAATGACAATATAGCAAACAAATATATTTCAAAAGAAGCACACACAAGAAACGTTTTACTTAATGTTGTTGACGTTACCCATCTGTGCACCTTCATAGCACCATCTGTAGCTAGACGTGGTAAAGTGACAATAGCCACTTCAACTGAAGGTGCAAGCCCTGCGCTAGCTCGCAAATTCAGAGAAGAAATTTCCCGAAGCAAATTAATTCAATATGCTGACCTAGTTCCTTTGTTGTCTGAAGCTAGGGATGAACTCAAACGTCTATCTGTGAAAGTGAATCCTGATCATTGGCAAACCTGTATAGATGAGTCGTTACTAAAAATGGTCCAGGATGGCAAAATATCAGATGCGAAAAAAATGTTGCGATCTAAATTGTTGCAAGGCAAATCCAATTCTTCAGATAACAACTAACTAGGTAGGCTATGATTGACTCCAAACGAATAGTCGTAGGTACTAGGTCTAGTCCTCTATCTCTAGTACAAACGCAAGAGGTGCTACACCCATTAAGACAAAGATTTCCAAGTATAGAATTTATCATCAAACATATTACAACCAGTGGGGACAAACACAAAACAACATCAATTGTAGACATGCCAAGAGGTATGTTCGCTAAAGAATTAGAATCGGCTCTTATAAACAGCGACATAGATATGGCAATCCACAGTGCCAAAGATCTTACTACAACAATTCCTGATGAACTAATTCTGGCAGCAATTAGTGAACGTAAAGACCCACGCGACGTTCTTATAAATAAATGGGGCGTTTCTCTATTAAAATTACCGGAGAATTCACGTATAGGAACAGGGAGCCCTAGGCGTATAGCGCAGATAAAAGCAGTTAGACCTGACTTAACAATCATCCCAATACGAGGTAATATTGAAACCCGTCTAACAAAAGGACGTAGCGAAGAATACGATGGAATAATCGTAGCCGCCGCAGGTATGTTACGTCTTGAATTCGAAGAGCAAATCAATGAGTATCTAAACTTTGAAATTTGTACGCCTGCAGTAGGGCAAGGTGCATTAGCAATACAAATCCACAAAAATAACTGCGAACTCCTCAATATACTTTCATATATTAACCATACGGACACCAATTTAGCATTCAAAGCGGAAAGAACTTTTCTAAAATCCATTGGTGGTGAATGTTCAAATCCAGTTACCGCATATGCATATATAGAAGACCAATTGATACACATGATAGCAATGGCATCAACTATTGATGGAGATAAATTGATTAGGACGCGAGTTTTTGGAAACACCAAAGATCCAGAATCGGTGGCATACGATGCAGTTTCATCTCTTAAAATTGCTGGAGCTGAAGAAATTATTTCTGGACACAATTAATCATGCGTAACGGTAAGGTATATTTAGTAGGAGCCGGTCCAGGAGACCCTGACTTGATAACTGTCAAGGGGTTAGATTGCATCAAGTCCGCCGACGTAATCATATATGACAGACTCGTAGATAAACGCTTGTTATGCCACGCAGCTGTAAACAGTGAACTAATATATGTAGGTAAATTCCCAGGTGGCCCAGAAAGAATCCAAGACGAAATAAACAAACTCCTAGTTGATAAAGCAAACCTTGGGAACCGCGTTGATCGACTTAAAGGTGGAGATCCATTCATATTCGGCAGAGGAGGTGAAGAGGCTGAAATCCTTTACGATGCAGGAATATCTTTTGAAATTGTACCTGGAATCACTTCAGCCATCGCAGCCCCATCATATGCTGGAATACCACTTACTTACCGAGATATATCTTCTTCATTCACAGTAATCACTGGAAATGAATCCTACAACAAAAAGAGTTCCCACATAGATTTGAGCACTTTGCCTCTAAATGATACGTTGGTCATACTAATGGGATGGAGTCAACTTAAAAACATAATCGGAAATCTTTTACTACACGGCCGAAATCCCAAAACTCCTATTGCAATTATCCAATGGGGAACTCAACCATACCAAAAGACCATAATAGGAACCTTGTCAAACATCATAGAAAAATCCAGCAAATCAAACCTCTCCCCTCCAGTAGTTATAGTCATTGGAAAGACAATCAATTTACGTAAAAAGCTAAGATGGTTCGATACTCGTCCTCTATTTGGAAAAAAAATACTGGTCACTAAGCCATTTGGTCAAAAAGAACATCTAACTGACTTACTATTAAAACAAGGAGCTGAAACCATAGAGCTACCTACTATTAAAATAGTACTCAATAAAGATTATACTGAACTAGATTACGCCATATCGAACATGCACATTTATAAATGGATAATATTTACCAGCGCAAACGTTGTCGATGTTATATTTGGACGTCTCAACGCACTTGGGTTGGACGCCAGAGCTTTCGGCACAATTAAAGTAAGTGCTATAGGATCCTCAACAGCTGATAAGTTAAAATCTCACGGTATTTTTCCAGATTTTGTGCCAAATGACTTCGTATCCACCGCAATACCTAAAGGAATAAGTAATCTTGGATTCAAAAAAGGGAATATTCTACTCCCACAAGCAAAAATGGCTCCAAATACACTCAAACGTGAATTAACCAATATAGGTGCTACGGTAGAAAGGATTACTACATACAATACAATAATTTCTGAAAACGCCAGCGCTATTTTGGATGAGATTAAATCTAAAAAAATAGATGTAGTCACTTTCACAAGTTCCTCTACGGTACAAAATCTATCTAAAATCCTTAACGGTAACTTAGACTTTATAAGTAACGCGACCATAGCTTGCATAGGGCCAAAAACAGCTGACACTGCTAGAGATATAGGACTGGAAGTTGATATAGTATCCAAAACCCACACCAATGTTGGATTAGTAAAATCACTAGAATCATACTTTGCAAACTAGGAACCTAGAGATGTCTAATTTTCCGCAACTCAGACTTAGGCGATTAAGAGAGATATCAACTTTACGTCAAATGGTCAGAGAAACGAAACTGTCTGTAAGTGACTTTGTGTATCCTGTTTTCGTTACACATGGCCATGACGTAAAAAATGAAATAGATGCTATTCCTGGAATTCATCAGTTTTCCTTGGACAGACTATTGTCAGAAATTAAAGAAATTTCTGATTTAGGTATCGAATCCATACTTCTATTTGGTGTGCCAGCACACAAAAACCTTAACGCATCAGAAGCTCACGATCCCAACGGTATAATTCAAGAAGCTATAAAAATTATCAAACAAACTGTTCCTGAACTGTTGGTAATAACTGATGTGTGCATTTGTTCATATACCGATAACGGTCACTGTGGTTTGATAATCAATAATAAAATTGACAATGATAGTACTTTAGAACTACTAGGATCAATGGCTCTAAGTCACGTGAAATCTGGAGCAGATTTAGTAGCACCTTCTGCAATGATGGATGGTCAAGTCACCGCTATCAGAACAATTTTGGATTCTGCTGGATTTGAATCCACTCCTATTATGTCCTACTCTGCCAAATATGCCTCTAGTTTCTACGGTCCATTCAGAGTTGCAGCAGAATCAACTCCTCAATCAGGCAATAGATCTAGTTACCAGATAGATTATTCAAATGTTCGTCAAGCCATTCGAGAAGTTGAACAAGATATTAAAGAGGGTGCAGATATAATTATGGTAAAACCTGCACTAGCATACATGGATGTGCTGTCTAAAATAAAAGCTGGATTTGATCACCCATTAGTGGCATATAACGTAAGTGGGGAATATGCTATGGTCAAAGCAGCATCTCACAATAGATGGATAGACGGCAAGAAAATAACTTTCGAGATACTCACTTCTATCAAAAGAGCTGGGGCTGATATGATAATAACTTATCACGCTAAAGAAGTAGCCCGTTGGCTAAATCAAAGCACATATGAATGACATAATGCTAGCATCCATCAAGATCTAAACGTTAAATTTATTTAGAAAGCTTATTCTGCCAAATGGCCAAACTCTAACCCACACATTTCCCAAAATTAATTCAGAACTTATGGGCCCAAACTTACGACTATCAGTGCTATGTGTTCTGTTATCTCCCATGACAAAATATTGATTATTTTCTAATTGACATGTATATCCGATTAGACCCAATTCGGAAGGCAATCCCTTGAGATACAGCTCTGGTGTGTAATCACCATCAATCATTAACACACCATCAAATAAACGAATCTCTTCACCTGGCAATCCTATAACTCGTTTCAAATAACGACATTTGGTACCTTCAGGATCTTTTATGACTACAAAATCTCCTCGTGTAGGCATTCGTTTCATATATGCAGCAAAATTCACAAAAAGCAAATCTCCTTCAACAAATGATGGAGCCATGCTATTCCCTCTAACGAAGTAAATGCGTAAATAGAATATCTTCACAATATAGTAAATTAACAATGGAATTTTTTTCACAGTCTTATTCAAGTAGAATGGCTAATTCACATTTCCTGTAATTCTAATCGTTTAAATTAGGCCACTTGCAAGGTAGGCGATGATACTGTATCTTCTTAAGCATCTCAAATTTTGAACTAAAGGAAGAGTGAAAAAATGACAATTCTTAAACATTTGTGGCCAATTAATGAAATTGAGGCTCATTGTGACATCCCTTGCGGCATATACGACCCAATATCAGCAAAAATAGCAGCACAAACTGTATTAAAAATGGTAATGCGCATTCAAGCTGCCCCACCGATAGAAAAAGAAGCTTCTACTAGTAATTCAGTCAGCCGTTACATTACTGTCAAAGAAGAACATGCTCAATTGGTAAAGCAAGAGTTAGACATACTTTGGCACGATTACTTCCGACCTGATCATCTCGAAAAGTATCCTGATCTTCATACCAGATTTTGGAACGCCACCAAACTAGCGTCTAAAAACAAACAATCAGTTGATATTGATGCAGCCACACAACTAGTAGACGCTGTCGACTCAATTGCTGAAACATATTGGGCAACTAAAGGCATAACCTACAGCGACCCAGTTTCAGACACACGATTTGGAACCTAAAATATATTTTGATACACGACCGGACAAACAAAATGTACTATGAAAACATTTCTACATAGATTCGGTCGTATATCAAAAACTGGATTTACTAAATAAACTTATCGTTTGTAATCATCTCGAGGCGGACTAAATATATCAAGAGCCAGGGCCCACCCATTCGACCCAACCAATCCATGTTCCACTCCGCCTGGTATAACATAAGCATCACCTTGTTTTACTCGTTTGGTTTTACCACCAATAGTAAATTCAAATTCTCCTTGAAGCACCAATCCAGTTTGTTCCTGTGGATGAACATGTTTGGGAAGCACCGCATTAGGAGATATTTCTACAACACTCATCATTACCTTATCACCCCACATAGGTCGTAAAGTTATACCATCCACTAATTCTATTCTTTTAATTTTCGATGGATCCACAAAGTAAGTCATACTAAACCTCCTGATAGTTAGGGAAAAGTTTAGTTGTAATAAACATTTAACGCTAGGTGATAACCTCCACAATCCATATTCTATATATGCCTAGTTAAACCTTAATTAAATACAGCAACAAAACCGAGTTCGTCAAAAATGGCTCATAAAAGTTCCACATTAGCTATGATGGACTATTGACAGTCAAGAGAGACTCAATAGAATATACTTAATAAAAGTTATCTACTTAGGGAGTATTATGATAAATCGTGAACGCTTAATTAGAACTTTCTGTGAGTTAGTAAAAATAGATAGTCCTTCTGGAGAAGAAGATGCAATCTGTGCTTACCTAAAGCACAGATTGGAAGAGTTAGATCTAACAGTCTTCACCGACAACTTCGGCAACATCATAACCACAACTAAAGAAACTAATCCTTTGATGTTATCGTGTCATGTAGACACCGTTGAACCTGGTCGTGGCATTAAGCCAAAAGTGGTTGGAGATCGCATAGTATCCGACGGCACAACAATTTTAGGAGGCGATGCCAAAGCTGGACTTGCTTCTATACTAGAAGCATTAGACTCGATTAAGGAAGATGAATCTTCCCATATACCATTTCAGGTTGTACTAACTCGAGCCGAAGAAACAGGTTTATTAGGCGCGAGGAATCTCGATTTTTCCATGATAACTTCTAAAGAAGCAATAGTATTTGATGGAGAAGGCCCAGTCAGCCGTATTACTTCAGCAGCTCCAACATACATCGCATTTGACCTAGAAGTCACAGGACGTGCTGCACACGCTGGAGTAGAGCCTGAAAAAGGGCTGTCTGCTATTTTGATTGCGTCCGAAATTATAACCAGACTGCCTCAAGGTAGACTTGATGAAGAAACCACATTTAATATAGGAACTTTTGAAGGAGGGTCTACACGTAATACTGTACCAGAACATTGTTTAATAAGAGGAGAATTTAGAAGTCGAAGCCTTGAAAGTTTAGACGATCTCGATTTGCAATTAACTGAAACAATCGACAAGGTAAGTCAAATGTTTCCAGAAGCAACTATAGAAAAGAAACTTGACACCGAATTTGAAACTTACACGATTACAAATGAAGACCCAAGCACGAAGAGAGTAATCGCTACACTACAAAAACTTGGTCTCAAACCAATGTTACTACCTTCAGGTGGAGGCACGGACGGTAATATATTCCGACAACACGGTATTAGTGCAGTAGTAGTAGGAATGGCTGATAATCACATGCACACGGTCAGGGAATACGTCACCATACCAGACCTGATGGATGCCGCCAGTTTGGCAAAAGGTATACTCACAATATAAACTTACACTGTGCTACCAGCAACTCACTATGAAGACTAACCCAAAAAACCTACATCTACTATCTTTCTCTAGTAAACACCTACAGTCTCTCAATAGATTATAGCATTACGCTACGGTAACTTTAGCACCAACGCCTTCTAGTTTATCTTTGAGTTGGTCAGCTATTTCCTTAGTAACACCTTCTTTAACCACGGTAGGTGCACTCTCTACCAATTCTTTAGCTTCTTTGAGACCTAGAGTAGTTTCTTCGCGAACTGCTTTAATAACATTTATTTTGTTTGGTCCTATATCTTGAAGAGTGACACTAAACTCAGATTGTTCTTCAGCATCCGATGAAGAAGCCGCTCCTGCCGATGCATCAACTCCTTGAACACTAGCTACAGTAACAGGTGCAGCCGCGCTCACACCAAATTCTTCTTCTAGTGCTTTAACCAGTTCATTCAATTCAAGTACAGAAAGTCCTTTAATACCTTCAAGCAATTCATCCTTAGTAATCGCCTTAGCTTTAGCCATTTTTATGCTCCTCTCTACGTAAGTAATATTTCCATTAAATGAAAAAAAGGCTCAATTCTCATTCACTTTGTTTGTCAGCATATCCTCTTAAAACACGCGCCAATCCAGAAATAGGAGAATTCAACACATTGACTAACCGATATACTGGTGCCTCAAGTTGTCCTAGCAACCGTGAAATTAATTCTTCTCTCGATGGCAATGTAGCCAACTGTTCAACTAATTCTGGAGGTAAAACTTCCTCTCCAATAACACCTCCACGTATTTTCAAAGGTGCTCTAGCATCTTTGATGAATTCCGATATAACCTTAGCCGATTGTGCTGGATCTCCATACCCTAAAGCTATGCCAGTAGGACCTGCAATAACATCCTTAATTTCCGGACGATTTGCAGCATCTGCGGCTAAATAAGCAAGCCTATTTTTCACCACATGAAACTGTAATCCATTCTCACGAAGTTTACGCCTGAAATCATTCATCATATCTACTGACATACCTGTGTAGTCAGTAGATATCACAATTGAACATTGTTCTATCCAAGTGCGAATCTCTTCAACTGTTTTGATTTTTTGCTCAGTAGGCAAAATTCACCTCGTCATATTTCAACAATAAAAAACTCCGAGCCGTAGACTCAGAGTAATTAGTAGTCTCGAAAACCAAGACATTCTTAAAACCTCGGTGGGCTGAGATTTTAATTCGATTTAACGAAGCCCACTGTCTACAGTATTACCGATTATTCTACTCTAAGAGCACTAGCAATAGCAACATCCAATCTTATGCTAGGCCCCATAGTAGTAGTTAGATACGCTGATTTTATAAATTGTCCTTTAACACCACTTGGCCTGGCTCTCAAAATATTATCCATGAGAACCGTAAGATTATCCAATAACTTATTGTCATCGAAACTAGCTTTTCCAATTGGAGCATGAATCAATGACGTTCTATCTAACCTATACTCCACTCTACCTTTCTTTGCTTCTTCTACAGCTCTAGCTATATCCTCAGGTTTCACAACAGTACCTGTTTTGGGATTCGGCATCAACCCTCGTCTACCCAGGACACGACCCAATTTCCCTACACGTCCCATCATATCGTGTGTAGCTATACTGACATCAAAATCAACCCAACCACCTTCAATTTTTTTAACCAAATCATCACTTCCAACGTAATCTGCTCCAGCTTCCTCAGCTACTGTTACAGATTCACCTTCAGTGAATACAAGAACTTTAATCGGTTTACCCAACCCATTGGGCAAAAGCGCAACTCCTCGAACCATTTGATCCGTTTGACGTGAATCCGCATTAGTTCGCAAATTCAACTCTACTGTTTCATCAAATTTAGATGTTGCCAGTTGTTTAGCCAACGCAATAGCCTCATCAGGTTGATATTCTTTATCTGAATCCACCAACGCAACGGCATCTCTATATCTTTTTCCATGACTAGTCATATTATCAACCTTAATATCAAATAAAATCTATGAATCTTTTTCTACTTGAATCCCCATGCTTCTGGCAGTACCTTCAATTATACGAACTGCGCTTTCAATATCAGATGCATTAAGGTCTTTCATTTTCTTCTCAGCTATAGTTTTTACTTGAGACATAGGAATAGAAGCTATTTTATCAACTCTTGGACTACTACTACCTTTTTCAACTCCAGCAGCTTTCCTGAGAAGATCAGAAGCAGGTGGACTTTTAACCACAAAAGAAAATGAACGGTCTTCATAAACAGTTACCTCTACTGGAGCAATATCACCAACCTGAGAAGCAGTCTTTTCATTATATTCTTTGACGAACGCCATGATATTAACACCATGTTGTCCAAGTGCTGAACCAACAGGAGGCGCAGGAGTTGCTTTTCCTGCTTCTATCTGTAGTTTAATTATATTACGAATTTTCTTAGCCAATTTATTAGCTCTCTTTATCTAGTTATACATGTTCAACTTGTAAAAAGTCTAGTTCAACAGGAGTTTCACGTCCAAAAAATGACACCAAAACCCTTAACTTAGCTCGATCAGAATAAACTTCTTCAACAATTCCCATGAAATCAACAAAAGGGCCGTCAGTTATACGAATAGTCTGTCCTTTTTCATATCCAACACGAACACGAGGCACGTCAGATTCAATTTGAGTCATAATTGATTCAACTTCGCGTGCCTCAAGTGGAACTGGCTTAGAGCGCTTGTCACTTTCGTCTTCGACCGAAACAAATCCAGTCACACCAGGTGTTTTACGCACAACATACCAACTTTCGTCATCCATTTTCATTCGAACCAAAAGATATCCTGGGAAAACCTTACGAGCAATCGATTTTCTTTGGCCATCTTTAATTTCTATTTCTGGTTCTGTTGGAATGACCACTTCAAATATCCTGTCTCGGATATCCATAGAATCAATACGCAATTCAATATTACGTTTAACTCGATCCTCTTGCCCAGAGTAGGTGTGTACTATATACCACCTAATATCTTCACTGTCATAAGTCGCATTCATTAATACTAATTCCCTAGGATAACGTCAAATATACGAGAAAAGCCTATATCCACTACGCCAAGAAAAACACCGATCGTTGCAGCGACTGCCAAAACCATTATCGTAAGTCTCATGGTTTCCTCTCTAGTAGGCCATGTGACTCTACGAAGCTCCGCAATCACCTCAGTAACAGATCTGAAACTAAATCTCTTTCTAGCTGATTGATTACCTAACCGTCGATGCATTTGTGGATTCCGAACCACGACTTCTACCTAACCTCTCTATGCAACGCATGTGCCCGACATCTCGGGCAAAATTTTCTTAGCTCAATCCGCTCTGGGTCATTGCGCCGATTCTTGGTAGTGGTATACGTACGTTCCCTACAATCAGGACAACTCAACGTAACTACTAATCTATTGTCTCCTTTTCTTGCCATTTACAACACTTATTCTCTCTAGATTCTTAAATCACATTCATTAACGTCTACGTAATCGCCTTTGTAGATCTAATTTAGAACCTTAGTTATAACTCCAGATCCGACAGTACGTCCACCTTCTCTAACTGCAAAACGCAACTGTTCTTCCATAGCCACTGGAACCATCAAAGAAATCTTTGCGTCCGTACTATCACCTGGCATAACCATTTCAACACCTTCAGGTAATTCAATGGAACCAGTCACGTCAGTAGTACGAATATAAAACTGCGGTCTGTAGCCATTGAAGAAAGGAGTATGCCGACCTCCTTCT
>CAZSCD010000103.1:0-2975 GCA_964605345.1 uncultured Dehalococcoidia bacterium | reverse complement strand
ATCGAGTTTTGCTGCAGTAGTTGAGGACCAGCAGAAAAAATAGAATCGCAAAGACATGACATATGCCACGAACAATCATGATTTAATACCTGAATACTTTAAAATTGAGTTATACAAATTATTCTTAAATTTTATTTACTACCGACTTCTGTGGAATAACTGTTAGTAATAGGACTTAGCAACCTCATCACACTAACAAAAAGGATAGTTTAGGGTCGTTTGATTAGCAAATGAACACTATTTTAATTGTTTTTATTTCTTTTAATATAAGAATTTAAAGATTTTATATGGGTTACCTGTTGACGTCTAAGAACTCAAACTATTTCTTAACAAATTACTTCACGATTTGTTTATATCCTGTAATTTTGGAATATGGAAACTAGAAACTACAATGCAGGAAAAGCCAGATAATCAGGTTGATTGTATGAAATGGGGGAATGTGCTAACGGCTTTTAGATATTATTTTATATTTTAAATTTCTCTATAAGTACCGTTATTAAAAATTCATCATGATTAAACCACCCAAAAAATAGCTACCAATATAATTTTTTATCTGTAAATTTTTCGTAAAATATTTTAGCAACCAACCAGCAAAAAAATATAATTGGAATTATGATGAATGATATTATTGAATAGTTTGGGCATAAAGTTTTAAGACCCCTTTTCTACCCTTCAAGTCTAATTTTCTATATATGTTTTTGAGGTGGAACTTAACGGTAGGAAGAGTAACTGATATTTTTTTTGCTATGGACTTACTGGATAACCCAGAAGCAAGATACTCAAAAACCTCGAACTCTCTTTTGCTAAGAGATTTCCACTTTGGAGAAGATTCTAACCGTTTTTTAAGAGGTTGAGTAAATTCTTTTTGCTGCCTATATCCATCCAAAACAATTTCATTTGCGCACCGTAGACTAAAAACCTCCATGATGGCTTTATATTCCATGTATTGGTTTTCTTGGATGGGTTTGTCATCCATAGCAATCAATAAGCCTAAAGATTCACCTTTATCTGAAAGAATGGGTACTCCTAAATAAGATTCCACACCCCAATCAATAGCTAATAAATCTTTTGGAAACAATTTTGTTACATCTTTATCACAAAAAAATACTTCTTTCGTTTTATATGCTTGCTCGCATGGAGTTGCTTTCAGGTCATAAACTATTTCACTTTGAAATTTTGACTGGTCCCATAATGAAAGAATTTGAGACTTTTTGGAACCATGCGACTGTATTAATTTACAAATCATAACCCAACGGACATTAAGTTTATTAGCCAGACTATAAACCATATTTTTAAAAAACATATCCTGATTAACACAAAGAACTTCTTGGTTGATGTCTAATATCTTTTCATACAAGGGAATTAATCCTTTAGTTTCTTTTTTAATACCCGAGTCATTAACTATTTCAGCCAAATCTTTAAAACAAATAAGCTGACAAGTTTGATTATCGATTTTAATTTCTCGGGTTTTTCTTTCAGCAATAAAAGAAAAACCAGATTTGGTAATAAACTGGCAAAGTTCTATTGATGTATTTTTGCCATAATTGGAGTTTTGAATTTTAATGGGGGAAAAACTTGAGGAAAAAATGTTACTCGGATCAGAGTCAATTATTTCATTTTTCATGTATCCAAGAGTTTTGCAAGCTAATGTATTAGCCAATAATATTTGATTGGTTTGGATGTTTAAAATTATGGCGCTATCGTCTTCATGACTTAAAGCACTTTCTAAATCCAAAAGATTTTTGGATGTTATTTCATTAATTGCTACGCATTTATTCATTAAAAACAGCTATCTATAGTAAAAAAAGTTAATCAAATCCATATTGTCCCAAATAGAGTTAAAAAGGATTCCCAGGTGATGAAAAACTACTCTTTATGGGGTAAAAGAATACCGCTTATTCAATAAAACCCAAAAACTTCCTATAGGATAATTCCTACAAAAAGTTTGTAAAACCGAGCGCAATTTTATTCTACATAAATAACTTATAGTTTTTGTAAAGATTTAATTAAGATTTAATAAGTGCTATATTTTAAAATTAAAACCGGTTAAATTTTGTAATACAATTAATTAGCTAATTATTTGGATAGGAATAAATTGATTAAGAATGGGTTTTGGCTGAATTTTAATGATTTTTGTTAATTTATGACTAGAATTTTTCAAGCATTTACCATCATTTTTTTTTGCATCATTATTTCCTCCTGTGCGGGAAAAGCTCCAACATCTATTGGCCAGTTTGCTGTTTGCCCAGAAACACCTAACTGCGTATCTACTAAAAACATTAATACTAAGAATTATATTTTACCGATTTACTACAAAGGTTCACGCGATGATGCTAAAAGTATTTTATTATTAGCCATTAAACCGATTAAGTCCGTAAGTATTAAAAAAGAACTGGATCAATTTATTCATATTGAAGTTACTTCAAAAATTTTTGGATTTGTCGATGATGTTGAGTTTTATTTAAATGAACCTGGGACAATCCACTTTCGATCAGCATCACGCGTCGGCTATAGTGACTTAGGGGTTAATCGCGAGCGAATGGAAACTATTCGAAAAACTTTTCAAAATTTAAAGAAATAGCATTAAAATACAAAAAGTAGGATCCTGAAAAAGTTGATTAACCCTACGCTACTATGATGAGTTTTTGAATTTGTTTCGTTGTCTATAAAGTTATAACGTATCTCCTTCCTATTTAAACCCTATACACGAAATTATTGTCATTAGTAATCGCTCTAGGTATAACCTTAAGCATTTTCCCAGTATTAGGAACGACGACTTTAATTTGCACCTTTGTGTCCCTATTATTTAATCTGAACTTACCCGCCATGCAGCTTGCCAATTACGCCGCGCTTCCCCTGCAGGGTATTTTATTTTTTCCATTTTTAAAACTAGGAGAGACTGTTTCAAAAGTTTCATTGGATCCGCTTTCGAAGGTTCAGTTAATTTCTGGCTTTTGATGAAGGATTTTTTTATG
>CAZSCD010000102.1:0-37066 GCA_964605345.1 uncultured Dehalococcoidia bacterium | reverse complement strand
GTAACCGCAGGTCAGCACACTGCGGTGAATACGTTCTCGGGTCTTGTACACACCGCCCGTCAAGTGATGGAAGTCGGCAACACCTGAAGTCGCTGGGCCAACTTTGATTCGTCAAAGAGGCAGGCGCCGAGGGTGGGGCTGGTGACTGGCACTAAGTCGTAACAAGGTAGCTGTACCGGAAGGTGCGGCTGGATCACCTCCTTTTTAGGGAGATGGACTGATTCGGATAATTGAATCATTCCTAGGTCGGTCGGTGGGTGGAAACTATGAATTTATAGCTTGAGCATGACCTCGGCTTGCCGGGGGGAGTTCGCTGTAAATGTACTGGTTATCCCAAAACTCCCACCGTTCAATTACACACAAATGCACAAACAACGAAATGTTATGTCTTTGTTTCCTTCTGCTACTCAGATGTTAAAACGCTTTTAAAAGGGCCGATTTTTATAAAAATCGGCCCTTTGGCTTTATAGAACATTCAGGGTACAATGTATTAAAATAATGAAATTGCAATCTGTCTAAAATCGTCTATTTCATGACACAATACAGTCATTTATGTAGTCACACAGTGGGGCTGTAGCTCAGCTGGGAGAGCGCCTCCCTTGCACGGAGGAGGTCGCAGGTTCGACCCCTGTCAGCTCCACCAACAATCATTTAGATATAAATCCTATGTTTTTTAAATATTCAAGTTGCTATAATTAAATCGTTTTGCAATACTGTCAGGCAATTAATCAATAATAGATATGGAGGGCAATGTGAATTCTAAAGTTATTGGAGCTATGTTAATTCTCGGTCCAATTTTGACAATGGGAGTATGGATGGTCCTTGGAATTGATACAGAGGATATGGACCCTTCTGCAAAAATGACCGCACTCATAGCAGAATCAACCAAAGTTGAAACTATTTCAATCCTCAATGTATTTGGCGTAATGTCCATGTTCACTGGACTTTACTTCTTAACTCGTACGTTGAAAAGTGATAATACCGTGAGTAACGCTTTATCTGAAATAGGTGGATTGCTCCTTTTATTATGTGTTCCAGTATGGGTAATTCTAGTAGGTTCAGATATATCAGCAATAGAAATGGCCGAAGAACACGGAAATGAATTTGGCACAACAATAATAGCAGCTACTAAAGCGTTTCAAATGTCTGCACTATTGCTAGTAGTTGGACTGTTACTATTAGGTATATCACTAATTCTGCTATGAAAATATAAAGGAATTATTGGCGCTCTATTCGTTATTGCGTCAGGCTCCGCTTTTATTGACATGCTAGCGCAGCCAACTACTGAAATTTTTGCAATGCTAGGTTGGTTGGGGATGTTTTTAACTACCCTTATAATCGGCATACTAACTACTTTACAAAAAGAGAATTAACATTAAGCTTATAGTTAAGCATAATTGACACCAGTTTTTGATAGTGAGTATAATCGTCTTATAGCGAGTAAATTTTATGACCAAAAGAACTTATCAACCTCGAAGACGGCGTCGTCTTCGGGTACACGGTTTCAGAGCCCGAATGAGTAGCCATGCAGGCCGCAAGGTTATAAAGAGACGGCTGTTCAAAGGGAGACAAAGAATCACTGTCTAATCCTCACGTTCTTGCGGTTCTGGCCGGCAGTTGATGCACAAAACCGAACGTCTGACTAAAACGAAAGACTTCGCATCAGTACGATGTTACGGGAGAAGTTGGTCAAACAGGTCTCTCGTGTTAGTTGTGAGGTCGAACAATCGAGATGTTTCTCGTTTCGGCTTTTCTGTAAGCAAGAGAGTTGGCGTTGCCGTGGAGAGAAATAAGATTAAACGAAGACTCAGAGCAATCGCTAGTTCCACTCAAGTAGAAAGTGGGTGGGACTTAGTTTTAATAGCACGTAAATACGCCAATTCATCTGACTATGCAAATTTAAGGAATTCAATGACTAGTCTACTCAAAATATCTGGAGTGTTGAAAGACACACTTCCAGAAGTACGTCCTTCTACGGAATAATATCTAATGAAGCCTTTATTACTCGTGATGATACGATTTTATCAATCGAGCATGTCTCCATATTGGAATGGACGATGTAGATACATGCCTAGTTGCTCAAATTATACCTACGATGCGATATCAAAATTTGGAGTTGCAAGGGGTGTTTGGATTTCTGCAAAAAGGTTAATGCGCTGTCGGCCATTAAGTGCGTCAGGATACGACCCTGTTCCATGATATTTCACACTACACATTCTATTAAATTCTCCATAGCGTTGATAGCTTTGTTCTTATTCCTAGGTTTGGCTTGTGCAAGAATCGCCCCACCTGAAGGGTGGTCTGGCGGATTAATAGCAAACGACACCTTATACATTGGCACAGATGCAGGAGAGGTTTTAGCCTTGAATCCTGATACTGGAGAAACCGTTAGAAAGGAAGGAGGGGCATTGTGGAAATTCTCAATGCCGGATAGAGAGAGCGAAGAGAGAAGTCGCAGCATCTACGGAACACCAGCAATTTCAAACAATACACTGTTTGTTGGAGGATATGACGGAATATTATATGCTCTCTCATTAGACCTGAATGATATTAAAGGAACTGAACGACTAGCCGGTTCGATTGTAGGAGGCCCTTCTGTCATTGGCAATGTGGTGATAGTTGGTTCATCTGACGGTAATTTGTATGCATTTGATGTAACTGAAGAAATTGAAGGAAGGGTAACATTCAATCAAAAATGGCTTTTCCAAACTGGACATAAGATTTGGTCACATCCAGTAGTGTCCGAGGATATTATCTACTTCGGGTCTATGGACCATAATATTTACGCACTAACACTAGAAACTGGTGATCTTGTATGGAAGTTTGAGACAAACGGAGCAATAGTCGCTAGCCCAATAATTTTTAAAGATAGCTTGTTTGTAGGTTCGTTTGACCGAAACTTTTACACTATAGATACTGAAACTGGCGAAGAAGTTTGGAGATTTACAGAAGCAAATAATTGGTTCTGGGGTCAAGCAATAATTTCTGGCACGCAAGTGTTCGCACCATCACTAGATGGCAATCTTTACGCCTTGGATATTGAAACGGGTGACTTACTCTGGACTTTAAACACTAACGGCCCCATTGTAGGTTCACCAGCTGTAGTATTTGATATGATTGCTATCCCATCCTCAGATAAGAAAATTAGATTAGCAACCTTGCAGGATGGCGATGCTGTAGGTGACTGTAATATTGGGGAATCAATCATTACTCCCTTAGTTGAAAACGAAGGGGTAATTTATTTTGGAGTCAGGGATGGTTCGATTAGAGCTTTGAAAATCAAACCTAGTGGAAATCCTGACGAATTGTGGGTCCGATTCACAGACGAGAATAATCCAGAACCAGAAAATCGGGTCTTGTCTTGTTAGGGGAATGGTGACTGAGTTATGGAAATGATCGGTTCCATATGGAACACTGTCATTGTATGGCCGATGATCAACAGCCTTGTATTGCTTTATGGCATTTTCTTCAATAGCTTTGGTCTAAGCATAATTATTTTCACCGTTTTGGTTCGTATTTTAATGATACCTCTGACAATAAAACAAAGCCGTCAATTAAAGGCCATGACTGCGCTACAACCGAAACTCAAGGAACTTCAATCTAAATTTTCTAAGGATCGGCAACGTATGTCCCAGGAAACAATGAAATTGTATCGGGAGAATGGAGTGAATCCGTTGGGATGTTTAGGCCCGATGTTTATTCAGTTTCCTATTTGGATTGGGCTATATCAAGCCCTTCTTCAAACTCTTCCATCTCAACCAGAAAGTTTGTTGGATTTATCCAGGACTCTCTACTCATGGCTACCTGTGGTACACGAAGTTATCCCTCTGAATAGTTCCTTCCTGTGGTTTGATCTTTCAATGCCCGACAATACCCCACTACTTCCAATATTAGTTGGAGCGTCTATGTTTCTTATGCAAAAGATGACCACACTGCCTTCTGTAGACCCTAAACAGGCATCAACAAATAGAATGATGTTGTGGATGATGCCAATAATGTTCGGGTTCTTTACTTTAACTTTTCCTACAGGACTAGCATTGTATTGGGTTGTATCCAACATAATTGGTATAGTAATACAAGGTGGAGTGACAGGATGGGACCCACTAATAAACATGATTTCATTTAATAAACGCCATGAGGAAGCTGATATAGAAGATGAACCGATGGCGTCAACAGAAGAAGAGAGCGCAAACAATGAACGAGATAGAGACGACAGCCAGAACGGTGGAAGAGGCCGTAGAAATCGCCCTAAGGGAACTCGACGTAACCCGCAACGAGGTAGAAATAAACGTCGTCAGTAAAGGTAAGACAGGCATCCTAGGCATTATTGGTAACGAAACGGCACGTGTTCGTGTCAAGATCATTGATTCACCAACTGAAGTCATGGAAGTTGCCACTGAAGTTCTTAACCAGCTGATTTTAAAACTTGGTGTTGACGTAACAATCAGTATTAGACACGTTGCTCAGGAAGAAATTGGCGGGCCTGTCTTAGACATTGAAGGAGATGATTCGGGCCTTCTCATTGGACGCAAAGGAGAAACTCTCCGATCTCTGCAATTTCTGGTTAAGTCGATGGTAAGTAACCGCATAGGTACCAGAATCAATTTAATTATCGATGTAGAAGGCTATATGGAAAGAAGATATAGCTCGTTAACAAATCTGGCTCATCGTGTTGCACAACGAGTTTTACGTTCGAAACGTTCCGTCATACTGGAACCTATGCCATCTAACGAACGCAGAATAATTCATTTAGCATTGTCAGAACATTCTAGAATAACTACTGAAAGTACGGACACTGGAAAAAATAGGCGTGTAGAAATTCGGCTTAAATAGACCGTATCTCAAAATTATCCAGATTGAACCTAACTTAGTAGCATTGCAAATAAATTGATCACCCTATGTGATCAAAACCAGTATATGGGCGCAACACTTCCGGTATAGTGACAGATCCATCAGATTCTTGGTAATTCTCCAAAATTGCAATGATAACCCTAGGCAAAGCAAGTCCTGACCCATTAAGAGTGTTAACAAACTTAGGACGTGCGCCTAGTTTTGGTCGATATCTTATAGAAGCACGCCTAGCCTGAAAATCCGTGCAGTTTGAACACGAACTAACTTCTAGCCATTCATTAGACCCAGGAGCCCATATTTCTATATCGTATCCCTTAACCGCAGAGAATCCTAGATCACCTGTACATAGCTGTAAGACTCTATGAGTGATTCCCAGGCGAATGCAGATTTCTTCTGCATCAGATACCAATCGTTGTAATTCGGTTTCAGATTCATCGGGCTCAACAAACTTATACATCTCAACTTTTTCAAATTGGTGTACTCGCTTTATTCCTCTCGTATCTCTACCAGCTGCAGTTTTTTCTCTACGAAAACAAGGCGTGTGTGCAGCATAGTAAATTGGCAACACATCAGGAGGTAAAATCTCGTCTCTCAAAAGGTTGGTTATAGGAACTTCAGCCGTTGGTATCATCCATAGGTCATCGTCATTGTCATGGTACATTGTGTCGGCAAATTTTGGGAAATGCCCACTACTAGTTACTGTTTTTTGAGTAACCAGATTAGGTAGATATATTTCCTCGTAATCATGTTCACCCACATGGAGATCAAGCATCCAAGATATAAGGGCACGTTGAAGTTTGGCTCCTTTCCCTTTTAGCACGAAAAACCTCGCACCTGATAACTTAGCCCCTCGTTCCAAATCTATGATCCCAAGATTTTCTCCAATGGTCCAATGTGGCAATGGATTAAAGGGAAAAGCTCGAGGAGAACCTATAGTACGCACTATTTCGTTACTTGTATCGTCTTCACCAATTGGAACATCATTTTGAGGTATGTTGGGAATAGTTAAAAGCAGTTCATTAATCTCTTTTTGCAATATCCTTGTTTCCGCGTCAAGAGCCTTGATTTCACTTCCAACACTTCTCATTTCTTCAATGAGTTCTGTTGACATATTCACTTTTTGACTTATGTCTTTGCTAGCGCTATTACGTCGTGCTCGTAAGTCATCCGTTTTGGACACGAGTGCCCTACGACGATTATCCATGTCAATTATCTCTTGGACTGGTATCTCTTCGCCTCTTTGTTGTAAGAGTTTCTTTGTAAGACTGGGGTCTCTGCGAATAAGTTCTATGTTAATCACCATTCACCTCAATTGCTTGGTGTTCTGAAAGGTTTTTAAATCTATCATGTATAAGACTATGACAAACCAAATAATTGCGATTCACAACCTCAACGTTACCTGAAATATCATAACTGTTAAAGAATTTCTTTGAGTCTTCGAGCAATGACCTTTTCTCCTCCTTCTTTTAATTGAGGCATTGTTATTACAAAAGCATCAATTTGGTCCCATTCTCTAACCCATATACTGGGATTACCAGAGCGTAACTCTTCTATCACTTCGAAATTTGTCTTTTTTGTTTTTGATGGGTCAATTGTGATCTTCAATCCATCTTTTGGACCTACATCAGGATAATCAGACATTTCAATACAAGATATATCTCTCAAATCAGATTTGAGATTTGAAATACGGGATTCGTATAGAGCAAATCGATCTTCATGATTCATACTCAACCACTCCTTGAGGGCTGCATATACCGCAATTATCTCTTGCCTATCTAATTTCATTGGTCTACCAAATGTTCTTAATGTAGATGTTTCAAAATTAGCAAAACCTTGACTCGCTGCGGAGTCTACCAAATCTTTTCTTCCAGTCAATATCCCACTAGAACTGACAGATCCAAAATATTTGGCTCCATACGCCACCAAATCAGCACCCATTTTCACGTACTGACTGAGTTCATGGATCGGATACACTCTAGATGCCGCATCCACTATGATTGGAATGCCATGAGAATGACCTATTTCAATTACTTCTTCTAGTGGTAAAGCTCCCGGTAATTGCTCAGGTTGTGGTACAGCCAAATAATGAATCGCAGCAGTATTAATTCCTATCGCAGCTTCTATATGTTCTGGCTTTGTTTGTTGAGTATCACCTACTTCTACCAACTTACCACCTGTCAAGGTCAGGCATCTGTCATATTTTACTCTGAGTTGTCTCTGAATAATAAACTCGTGACGCATTCCCGTCACATCTGGTATCTTTTCGATTTTGACAGGGTCGTTGCCAGTCATACAAGCAGCCGCAGCTAATGTTAGGGCCGACGCACAACCCGAAGTTACGGTTGCAGCCTCCACATCTAACATACTGGCAATTTTATTACCTACACTAGTTATTAAATCACCTATATACACATAATATTCCTCAGATTCGTCCATCAGGCTACGTACATTGTCAGACGGTGTATTCCCTCCAAGCATCGTAAGAGTTCCAGCCGCATTCAGAACTGGGCTCACTCCTAATTCTTGATATATGTTCATTCAAAACTCCTTATGCAAGCGGACTCTATAGAAATATTCTATGACCTTGAATTGTCCTATGCAAGCCAAACTCATCATATCATGAAGAACAATTCATCATAGAATTTGTGTGAAGGTTTTTTCTACCAGATTTAATTTGTCTCATTAATTAAGAAAGTGCCAAAACTAATAATGCTAAAAATAGTATAATTAAGCCAGAGAGTTTCTACGATTAATATTTCTAAATATAACCAACATTTGCACAGAGGATTTTATGCCAGAAGACCATATAAACATATTTAATTACGCCGAGGAGTTAATTAAAGTACCAAAAGCTCATATCAAAATAACACTTGAACAACATGAACTAGGCTTATCATTTCTACACGAAAGCGAAGTGTTAATAGAATGTAAACTTACTAGACCTGGGATGATGGGAGCAACATTTATGGCACAGGCACTTGGTGTAAAGGTACCACCCTTAGGGCAAACAATTGAAGCACGTGTGTCTACAGGCGTTTTATTTCGTACAATAGCTATAGGCGGCCTAGATTTTGACAAAGAAGAATCAATCGTTATCCTAGACAGACTGCTTGAAGAAGCCGAATTGCAGCGTAGTAGAGGGAGCCACACCGCTTAATTAATTTGAATATAATTTTATGCCACGTTGATGGTGGCTCTTAAATCTGATACTGTTGAACAACTGAAGAAAATGGAAAAAGTGCATTATATATATTATGCCTATTGATTACTCAAAATTAGACCTGGGGCAACAGATATCCAATTACAGATACACTATGAATAAGGAACTTGTATCGAGATATATCGAAGCAGTATCAGATAAATCAGAGTTATATTTAAAGGAATTATTAGTTCCTCCCATGTGTATAGCAGCTTTGAGCCTTAGGGGAGTAGTTATGGATCTGGATATACCAGGAGGAACAGTTCACGTCGGGCAAGAATTGGAATTTATGAAGGCTGTGCTCGTTGGAGACAAATTAGATTGCAGGGCAACATTGTTACAAAATGCAGTACGTAAGGAGTGGAGGTTTGTGGTGGTTAAACTTGAAGTTGATAATTGTGAAAAACGAAGAGTTATGGAAGGTAAAGGCACTATATTAATCCCTGTGTAACTTGTCATGTCGCCTTGCAACCAAACCGATTTAATTGATGAAATAGAGGCGATATGACTCTTGGAATATATGAACATGAAGCTAAAAATGCGTGAAGGCGATGCACTGCCTAAAATAAATAAGATAATAACTTCGAACAAAATTAAGGAGTACGCTCACGCTTCAGGAGACTTAAATCCGATTCATATTGACCCTGAATATGCAGCAACATCCAAATTTGGGTCGATTATAGCTCATGGAATGCTAATAGCATCATCAATATCTGAAATGATGACTTTGGCATTCAAGCAGATGTGGATAAATAATGGACGTCTCAAGATTCGATTCAACTCACCAGTGCGAGCTGGTGACACAATAACCACATTTGGACAAATAAAAACAATTAATAATGCAGACGAGGCTCAAAAAATAATCTGTTCAGTGACAGTGTGTACCCAAGATGGAGACACTGCTATAAGTGGAGAAGCGATCGTTACCATATCCAAATAAATGATCAATATCACTTTGTCAAAACTTACGATTTTGCAATAATGGAGAGAATAATTTGACTGCCAAACAGCAACCGGTTAAAGTGGCTGTAGATGCCATGGGCGGCGACTATGCCCCACAGGAGGTAATAGCTGGCGCCATAGAAGCAGCCCGTAAATCTGATGTCCACATAGCACTGGTTGGAGATGCCACCAAGATAGAACTTGAATTAGCTAACCACAACGTTTCCAACCTTCCCATAAACATAGTACCTTCAGAAGGCGTTATCACAGAAGATGAATCACCTGCCTTAGCTCTCAGAAATAAACCTAAAGCCTCCATTTTGGTTGCCACTAAAATGGTCAAGGACGGATACGTAGACGCATGTGTGTCCATGGGGTCTACTGGAGCTGCAATGGCAGCTGCTACTGTAATTATAGGTGTGATAGATGGCATTGATCGTCCAGCTTTAGGTGGCCCCATATTTGGACTCGCTCCTAAAACGATAGTTATGGACCTAGGGTCTAATGTTGACTGCCGTCCACATCAATTACTGAATTTTGCGGTTATTGGTGATGTGTTCGCTCGTCTTTTCTGGAATGTAACTCGTCCTCGTGTTGGCATACTTAGTGTAGGAGCTGAATCTGGCAAAGGTAACCGTCAGGTAAGAGAAGCTTCACAACTTTTGGGCGATAGTGAACTGAATTTTGTAGGCAACGTAGAAGCTAATGACATTATGCAAAATAAAGTTGAAGTTGTAGTATGTGACGGCTTTGTTGGTAATGTGATTATGAAACTTGCAGAAGGCTTGGGTAAGTCAATAGCTAACCACCTAACCTCAACTCTCAACGGTAAAATCCCTAACTCTGAACTAGAAAAATTGGTTCAGGAAGTTTATGAGCTTAATAGCGTTGTAGAAGCAGCAGGAGGAGGCCCATTGTATGGGATAAATGGAGTCAGTGTCGTCGGACATGGTCGCAGTAAGGCGCCAGCCGTACATCGTGCAATAAGTACTGCCAAAAAAGTAGTTGAAGGCAACTTTATTGCCAAGCTCAATGAGGAACTATCTCAATTACGTAGTGAAGACAAATAATTTGCACAGCAAAGGAAAACTTTTTAAAATGGTTCATCACAGAGTTATACAGGAGATAAGTTGACTAAGTCTGATATAGAAGGAAAAATTGCCTTGGTTACAGGTGCATCTAAAGGCATAGGTCGATCTGTAGCATTAGAATTAGCTAATAAAGGGGTAAGAGTTGCCATTAATTACCACACCTCTGATAAAGCTGCAGAAGATGTAGTAGACGCTATTATAGACCAGGGAGGAGAAGCGATTGCCATTAAAGCGGATGTAAGCCATCTAAATCAAGTGTTGCGCATGGTTGAATCCATTGAAGACACTTGGGGGAATATTGACATATTGGTTAATAACGCTGGCATTATAAACGACAACCTGTTGGTTAGAATGACAGATGAAGCCTGGGAGAAAGTTATTGCGACCAATCTTAACGGCACGTTTTATTGTACAAGAGCAGTAGTTCGGAAAATGCTTCGAAAAAGATGGGGAAGAATAATCAGTATCGGCTCTGTTGTCGGAATAAGAGGAAATATAGGCCAATCCAACTATGCTGCTTCTAAGGCTGGATTGATTGGCTTTACTAAGGCACTAGCCAAGGAAGTTGCGTCACGAAATATAACAGTTAATATGGTTGCTCCTGGTTATATCAGCACAGATACAGTCGATGTGTTATCTCAAGACTTAAAAGATAAAATTCTCACCTGGATACCGCAGGGACATTTTGGAGAAGTCGAAGACGTAGCACATATGACAGCTTTTCTAGCTACTCAACAAGCTAACTATATAACTGGACAGATAATTAGTGTGGATGGAGGAATGGCAGTCTAGAGAGTGTTCAGTGAATATTTCTTTTAAAGGGAAAAAGGTGTTGGTCACAGGTGGGTCTCGTGGCATAGGTAAGGCTATTGCGTTTGAATTCGCCCGCCGTGGTGCCGATATAGCGTTCAATTATCTACGAAATCATAAAGCCGCGACCGATACCCATCAACAAATTGAGGAAATGGGCGTAAAATGTTTGCGCATCAAATCACATTTGGGAGACTCAGATAAGATACGAGACCTTTTCGGTCAGATTAAACTTGAATTTGGTAAGTTGGATATTCTCATAAATAATGCTGCATCTGGTGTTCAACTACCAGCAGAGGATCTCGATGAAAAACATTGGGACTGGACCATGGATATTAACGCTAAGGCTCCTTGGATGTGTTCTATTGAGGCTTCGCGCTTAATGACTGAAGGCGGAAACATAATTAACATCACAAGTCCAGGAGCCAACATTGTACTACCATATTATTTTTCAGTTGGAACCTCTAAAGCAGCCCTAGAATCTTTAACTCGTTATCTTGCAGTCGAACTGGCTCCCAATGGCATATCAGTTAACGCTGTGTCAGGTGGCTACGTTGATACCTCGGCACTCGATTATTTTCCTAACAGGGACAAAATGTTGGCAGATGCAAAAAAAACAGTAACAGGTCAAATGGTAACTGCGGAAGATATTGCGCGAGTTGTTGCCTTTCTTTGCAGTCAAGATGCCAACATGATACGTGGACAGGTAATATCAGTCGACGGAGGCATGACTCTTACTATTTAAATGGCAATGGTTCAATCAATATCTTCGCTGTATCGCCATCTTTATTCACCATGGCTAGAGACGTACCTGGTTCCGAATATTGTTTTCTAACATATCCGAGTCCTATCCAAATATGAGCTTGTGTTGACTTGGTAGCGGAGGTAATTTGTCCGACTTTTTTATCGTCTGACAATATAAATGTTCCCTCATCTGGAGGCTCTGAATTTATACCGGATAATCCAACTAAATTTTTCTTAACTTTGTTGTAAGTATCGAGTCTAGTAATTACTTCTTGTCCTATGTAGCAACCTTTGTTGAAACTAATGAATTTTTTCAGATTGGCTTCTAGAGGATTGAATTCATCGGTAAGCTCTTTTCCATGCATCGGCATTCCTTGTTCTACCCTTAATATCTCAAGTGCCTCCAAGCTCATCGGTTTCAATTTTAGTTCTGAGATTCGAATCGCTAATCTGTTCCAGATTTGTTTGCCTTGAGCAAATGGCGCAACTATATCGTATGATTCAGTGTTTATTGAATCAGTTCTACAAATTAACACATCAGTACCATCTATATTCGCAAACACAGACTCATATTGCTCAAGAAGTGCTATTCGTTGGCTAACTTGATCATTAAGAAGTTTAATTGCATGAGGTCCAACTAACGTGAACAATACAGTGTCTTTCGTTTCATCTACAATAACCACATCTTCCATAAAGGTATAATAATTAATCCAATTGATCACTTCAGATTGATTGTTATAACCAGTCAACAATAATAGGTGACTTTCTAGTTTCAAAACAAATAGCAAGTCCAATATACGCCCTTTATTAGATGTAAGAACCGTATACATCCCTTGTGTGTTGGTTAAATCACGAATTTTATTGGTCGACAAACGGTCTATGAGATCAATCCCATCAGATCCTGTGATTTTCAATCTGCCAACGTACGAACGGTCAAATAATCCAACTGATTCCATGTCTATATTATATTCCGTAATCTTTTATCTTCATCAAGATTGTGGGTGTATAGATAACTAATATTTCTTATGGGATTCTTGGGTTCAGGATTCATGTTTAAACTTCGAAAATTCCCACGTGAAACAAACTCATAAATGGGGAGACAGTACGAGATTACCCAAACGATTAACTTAAACGCTGAAAGAAGTACCACAGCCACAAGTAGTTTTAGCGTTTGGGTTGTTAAATACAAATCCCTTGCCGTTAAGACCTCCAGAATACTCCAAAATGGTCCCCGCAAGAAACACATACGACTTGCGATCCACAAACAATTTCAACCCATGTTCTTCAATAAGTTTGTCGCCTTCCAATGGTTCATCTACTAAGTCTAGGACGTACGTCATTCCAGAACACCCTCCTCCTTTCACTCCTACACGTAGATTGCTTAGAGGTTTATTCTGGACGCCGGCTATGTGTTTCACATGATCCGCTGCACCTTTCGATATAGATATAGTAAGAGGTGCTGGTGAAGTTTTTTGCATGATATTCTGTTGCTCCCCAAAAATACTGTATAGACTTCCTTAATATGCTAGTCTAGATTGCTGAACCTAACTCACATTCTATAAGTAAAGCAAGCCCTAGTCAACGAAACAAATTTTTGTGTTTTCCTAAGAATGCATCACTACCATTTTGAGTTCGGTCATTTCCTCAATGGCATATCTTGGCCCTTCGTTTCCTAGTCCACTGTATTTAACTCCACCATATGGCATCATGTCAGCCCTCCATGCAGGACCCGAATTAATATGAACGTTACCTGAGTGGACCTCCTTGATGAATCGCATAGCAGTATCCATGTTTTGTGTAAAAATACCCGCACTCAATCCATAATCTGAATCATTAGCCAGTGCTATCGCTTCATCTATATCGGAGAATGGCGTAACAGCTACTGCTGGCCCAAATAATTCGTCGTGAGAAATTTGCATTTCAGGACGCACGTCAGCCACTATTGTAGGTGCATGAATCGCTCCAGAATATTCAGCTCCTATCAATGTTTTGGCACCGCCAGTTGTAGCATCTTTTATCCACTGGTTTACTCTAGAAGCATCTTGTTCTCGAATCATGGGCCCCATCCGTACATTTTCATCTAACGGATTGCCTGTATTTATGGTTTTAACTCCTTCTGTCAACGCATCCAAATAATCGACATAGATCTTCTTATTAGCTATTACTCTCTGTGCAGATATGCACGATTGGCCAGCGTTCATAAAACCACTACTTATGGTTCCTTTAACTACTTTATCTATGTCTGCGTCAGGCATAATAATTAATGGAGCATTTGATCCAAGTTCCATTGTAACTTTTTTTAGTCCAGCAACCTGACAAATATGTTGTCCAATTTCTCGACTACCAGTAAAAGTCACTTTACGAACTCTAGAATCGTGCACAAGAGGATCTCCAACATTACTGCCCGAACCAGTAATACACTGAATTGCTTCTGAAGGAACACCCGCTTCGAGTAGAACTTCTGTTAATTTGATAGCAGACAATGGAGTGTCTGAAGCTGGCTTAATAATAACAGAATTACCTCCTGCTAAAGCTGGCCCCACTTTATGACAAACCAAATTTAATGGGAAATTGAATGGACTTATACCCAGAACAACACCACAAGGTATTCGCATTGTAAACCCTAATTGGCCAGTCCATCCAGGAAATGCATCCAATGGAACTGATTCTCCGTACAATCGCTTAGCTTCTTCTGCTGACAAACTCATTGTTTGTATAGCTCGATCTACTTCTATCCTACCTTCAGCAATGATTTTGCCTTCTTCTTTTGTTACCACCTGTGCAAATTCCTCTTTGCGTTCTTCCAATAAATCAGCTGCTTTACGTAGCATCGCAAATCGATCATATGCAGAAACATTTGCCATAATTTTAGCACCTCTCTCAGCACTAGAAACAGCTGCATCTACATCTTTGGCATCACCTTTTGGAACTGTATCTATAACAGAATTATCAAATGGATTTATAACATTGATTTTTTCGTCTTTATCAACCCATTGAGAATTTATCCACATTTTCATCTTATATTTTATCCCTTATCATAGCTGTACTTATGATTTATTTGTAATTCTGGAGAGCATCATAACTCTAAAAAATGAAACTCACAACAATTTCATCAAATTTTTAAATTCCCCACTCATAGGTTTTGATACATAATTGCTGACATAAAGATTTACTCTTTATCATACTGGACATAACTCATTTGATTGCTACTGGATGCAAAATTCATTATCATTATTACCGCTTGAATCTATCTTTCAATCTGTCAATATAGTTTAAGATTTGGCAATGAAACTTTTTAGGGCTTTGCTGAGAAAAAAGTCGATGCGGATGGGCAAATGGAACATCTTCCACATATTTTAGTCAATGGCCTCACACACATATTTACAACAAAGAAACACGATTTAATAACCCTAGATAACTTACACTTAGCAATCAATAAGGGTGATTTTGTTTCGGTAATAGGACCTAGTGGATGTGGTAAAACTACGTTATTGAAAATCATTGGAGGATTATTAAGTCCAACAAAAGGAATCACACTGATTGACGGAGAATTACCTGTTCATGCTCAACGCAAAAAGGATATTGGTTTCGTATCCCAAAATCCTTCTTTGCTGCCTTGGCTTACAGTTTTAGACAACATTAGATTACCTACAAAAGTGAATGTTGTAGAACCTGCGGGCATTACAGGAACTCCAGAACATTTAGCGAATATGGTTGGGCTTTCAGGATTTAGCAACTATTACCCATATCAGTTATCTGGGGGAATGAAACAGCGAGTTGCCTTCGCACGAGCTTTGGCAATAAACCCTAATCTATTGCTTATGGATGAACCATTTGGATCGCTTGACGAGATGACTCGCATTTCGATGCGCTATGAACTCCTACACTGGTGGGAAACGACCAGGCAAACAGTTGTTTTTATCACTCATAGTATTTTAGAAGCAGTGCTATTATCAGACCGCATATTTATTATGTCACCTCAGCCGGGATCTATAACTAAGGAATTAATTATAGATCTGCCACGCCCCAGAACTGATGCCATAGAGCAATCAAGTTGTTTTATAGAATACACGCGCGAAGTAAAGAACATATTTAAAACATTTAGAAATTCTGATGGATATCCAAATACCAAAACTTAGAATCATAACTGAACAGAGATTTTGGAACTTAGCCAGACGGAAATGTTTAACTCTGGTGGAATTCCTGCCGCCAATAATTGTACTAATAACAATGGCAATATCTTGGGAATTGTGGGTTCATTTCGGCAATGTACCTTCATATATTTTACCTGGGCCACTATCAGTTATAAAACGCCTCTTCAGTGATCCAAGTTATTTTGCTTATCATGGCAGCATTACATTGTGGGAATCAATGGCTGGATTCGCACTTGGCAGCGCTACGGCATTTATTGGGGCAACCTTAATGATACATTCGAAAATTCTAGAAAGAAGTCTTTTCCCGCTGGCAATTTTGATAAAAGTAACACCTATAATTGCTATAGCTCCACTCTTCGTAATATGGTTTGGGTTTGGTTCATTCCCTAAGGTATTAATAGCTGCAATAATTGCCTTCTTCCCTACGTTAATTAATGCCATTGTTGGATTTAGATCTGTACAATTTGACACATTGGACTTCTTTCATTCAATTCAGGCTTCTAAAAAAGAGGTTTTTCTACGACTCAGAATTCCTAGTTCCTTGCCTTATTTATTTGCTGCATTTAAAATATCTATACCTTTATCAATTATTGGTGCAGTTGTAGGAGAATGGTTCAGTGGAGACAAAGGGTTGGGAAGCGTCATTATAATTGCACATAACAATCTTTACATGGACACTTTACTATCAGCAGTACTAGTCTTAGCCATAATGGGTATCGTGTTGAATATGATTGTCTCACACGTGGAACGAAGGATGTTGTTTTGGCACGAATCTTCACATATCAATCGTTGAACATTTCTATGGATGTACCGGAAGCGTTGTTACTACCAAATATATTATTAAAAGAACTTTAACTAAGACAGATGTTCCCATGAAACTCAATTTTAAAAGAAGTTATACTTACTTAGTCACAATAATACTATTTTTACTGACTGTGATAGCTTGTTCAGAAGGTGAACCTTATTCTGGTAAAGTAGTTTTTATGGCTGGGTATAAGGCTCAAGCAAACCTACCATTCGTCTCTGCATATGTAGCTCAGGAGAAAGGATTTTTTCAAGAGCAAGGATTGAATGTAGAAATACTCCATGCATCCAGCGGAGAGCATATCAAATTATTAATGTCTGGTGACGTAGATTTCACAACATCATCAGCAACTTCGGTTCTAAAATACAGATCTGATCCCGGTTTGCCTATAGTTTCTTTTGCACTCTTCGGTCAAAGAAGTCAACAAGCATTCGCAGCACTTAGTAAATCTGGAATGAGTACTCCAAAAGATTGGAAGGGGAAAACCTTTGGATACAAGGTATCTATTCCTCCGGAATACTTGGCCATCCTAAAAGCAAACGAAATTGATCGTTCAGAGATTACAGAAATCCCAGTTGGATTTGATCCTAGGATATTGATCGAAGGCAAAATCGATATCCTAGCCGTTTTTAACTCTAACGAACCAGATACAATACGAACTCTAGGTTTTGATGTGGACGTCTGGACAGGTGCAGACTTTGGAGTTCCAGGAATGGGATTGACTTATGTCACAACACAAGAACTTGTTAATAACGATCCAGAGAAGATAACACGATTTTTAAAGGCAACCATGAAAGGCCTACTGTACGCATCTGAAAATAAAGAAGATGCGTTGGACATCGTGATGAAATATGCACCAGACCAGGATAGAAGTCATCAACTTTTTATGCTGGAAACAGAATTGGAAGATGCTATAAGTGAATCTACCGCAAAGAATGGATTAGGCTGGATGATGGATAATCAATGGGGCACTTCTTATGAACAACTTTTAGAATTCGGTGCACTCACCAAGAATTTTGATTATCGTAAAGCTTACACAAATAAATTTATCGAACTGATCTATAAACCTTCAGGACATGAAACACCTTCTTTGCAATGGCCATAAATGACATCATTTGCACCGCACCAATAAGTTTGTTAGGTTTAAGGCTTGCGTTTTATCACAAGATTAGCTATAGTTTGCAGGTTGTTTATCCCCTTTAATGGTAAGTAAGTTGATCTTTCAATTTGTTTCACTACCATTGTCATGCCTTTGTTGTTTGATAAGAGGGGATTGAATTATTTAAATGGCAATTTATATCGAAAATGAATGAAGGAGTGGATAAATATGTCTACTACCAACAAAAATGATAATGATGTCGTCTTAGATGTTCGTGGTCTCAAAACCAATTTCGTGACTCGATGGGGAGTTACGAAGGCCGTTGATGGCATAGATTTCCAAGTTCGCCGAGGAGAAACATTGGGGATTGTAGGTGAATCGGGGTCAGGGAAATCAGTTACAGTACTATCTCTAATGCGACTAGTTCCATCACCTCCTGGGCACATTGTTGGAGGAGAAGTAATATTAGATGGAGAAGACATTCTACAGTACTCTGAGAAACAAATGGAGGGCATAAGAGGCGACAAAATCGCCATGGTACTCCAAGATCCAATGACTGCCCTTAATCCAGTTTTTACCATTGAGAATCAAGTTGCAGAACCGTTAGCTATACATGAAGGGTATAAAGGCGACTCTCTCAAAGCCAAAGTTTTAGAGATGCTGAACAAAGTACGTATAGCAGCTGCACAAGACAGAATGAAAGACAATCCACACCAATTGAGTGGCGGGATGAGGCAACGTGTCGTAGGGGCTATAGGTATTTCTTGCAACCCACTGGTTTTGATAGCTGATGAGCCAACTACTTCTCTTGATGCCACAATACAGGCTCAGTATCTTAAACTACTGAGAGATCTTCAAGCTGAAACTGGAGTTGGCATCATATTCATCACACACGACTTTGGTATAGTAGCCAAAATGTGTGACAGAGTAGCGGTTATGTACGGTGGTAAAATTGTGGAACAGGGTGATGTTAGGCAAATATTCAACAATCCATCTCATCCATACACTGAAGCATTAATTGGATCGGTACCCAAGATGGAAGAAAAAGTCGATCGCCTATACTCCATTCCAGGACAACCTCCCGTTCTTTGGGACCTTCCACAAGGATGTTCTTTCGCGCCTCGTTGTCCCTACGTACACGATAAATGTTATCAAGAGTACCCTCCTCTGTTTGACCTTGCTGACGGACAAAAAGCAGCTTGTTGGTTGAGAGATAGTGAGAAACAAGCGGTAAAGAGTTAGCTATTTTTTTTACTTATGTAAATCCACGAGACCATCTGGGGTGAATGACTTATGATTAAATTAAGAAATCCTTTACAATTAGTCACCACGGTTTTATTTACGCTCGCTGCATACCAAGTTTATTGGTGGTATTTAACAAAAACAGAGCTTAATGAACTTGGAGGACAAATACCAAAAGTTGAATGGGGTATCCTACCTGGTTTGCATCTTTACTTCGCTTATAAACACAGTGAAGCATTTTTTAGTGTCGTCAAGCAAACTAGTGCTGGATCCACTATGGTTCCCTCTATAATAACCGTCTTGTTACTTCATATACCGATACTAAATTTGGCGTGTATTTACTTCATGCAAGCCTCAATAAATAAATATGTTATGAAGCACCGTGGCAACGGTAAACACAATGGCCTTATTGCTTTAAAAAACCTTAAGAAACATTTCATTGTTGGCAAGAGTACATTTTCAAGCAGCAACGTAGCCCTTAAAGCCGTAGATGGTATAGATCTTGAAATTGAAGAGGGCCAAACATATGGGTTGGTAGGTGAGTCGGGTTGCGGTAAAACCACCACAGCCAAAATGATACTGATGTTAGAAGAACCAACCTCAGGCCAGGTTTTATATAATCAACAAGACGTATACTACCTAAACAAAGCTAACTTAAGTGAATACAAGAGTTCCGTACAAGCTGTTTTCCAAGATCCCTGGGCCTCTCTTAATCCGAGAATGCGTGTTGGATCAATTATCGCCGAACCATTGGAAGTAAACAGTAATTTAAGCAATAGACAGATTAATACTAGAGTAGGAGAACTTCTTGAAGAAGTAGGACTATTCCAATACCAAGCAAATCTTTTCCCGCATGAATTCAGTGGAGGACAACGACAAAGAGTTGGAGTTGCGAGGGCGTTGGCCCTTAACCCTAAACTTGTCGTTCTTGATGAACCTGTTTCTGCTCTTGACGTTTCAATACGTGCTCAGATTATGAACTTGCTACAAGATTTACAAAAAGAACATAATCTTAGTTTCTTGCTCATAGCACACCACTTAGCCACTGTCAGATATTTATGTGACAAGGTTGGAGTGATGTATTTGGGTAGAATAGTTGAAGAAGCTGCAACTGAGGAGCTTTTTGAAAACCCTCTACATCCATACACTCAGGCACTTATGGCAGCAGCTTTACCTTCTCATCCAGATATTGAAAGAGACGAACTGATACTAGAGGGCGAAGTCCCATCGCCAGTAAACCCTCCTTCAGGTTGCCATTTCCATCCTCGTTGCCCATCTGTATTTGAGCCATGTGCAGATAACGAACCGCAACTTACCGAGCCAAGTCCAGGCCACAAAGTTGTCTGTCATCTGTACAACTCATGATTGTAAATAATTAGGAGACTTGCAACATGGCAAATATTGAAGGGGTTATTCCTGCAATTCCCACTCCATTTACTCCAGAAGGTGGAGTAAATGAAACCGCACTTAGGGCAATAGTTGAATTTAATATTCAGGCAGGTGTGAATGGGCTGTGGGTCGCCGGTGGTGCTGGAGAAAGTATCCTTTTAGACGATGACGAGAACATGCGTATTGCAGAGATCGCGTCTGAACAGTCTAGAGGTCGTGCTAATATTATTATGCACATTGGAGCTGCAACTACTGCTAGAGCCACAAAATTGGCCGAACACGCAGCTAAACAAGGAGTACAAGCATTATGTTGTGTGCCTCCGTTTTTCTATGGACAAGATGACGATGGAGTCGTTGAATTCTATAAAGCGGTTGCATCTGTTTCAGATTTACCATTTTTTATATATAACTTACCTGATTCCACAGGAATAGAAATTACTCCTGATCTTGCACATAAAATCCAAGATAATGTACCTCGATTGGCAGGCCTAAAACATTCTGCCCTCAACTTCTCGAACATTCGTGCATTTGCAGATATGGGACTTATCGTATTAAATGGATTCGGCCATCTTATGTTACCAGCTATTGCCACTGGAGCTGCTGGATGTGTAGATGGACCACTTTCGATGGCTCCAGAACGTTGGATTGATGCTTGGAACGCATACAAATCTGGTGACATGGACAAGGCAAAGAAGGCCGAGAAAGGAACCCTTGAAGTTGTTGATTTGATAGATTTTGGCTATCATCAGGCCCTCAAGGCCGTGCTATCTGTGAGGCTGGGAGTTGATTGTGGGGCGCCTCGCCTACCAACTCTTCCACTTAGTTCAGAACAAAACAAAGCCCTCATGAGTAGAGTTGATTCTCTCGGGTTGAGTAAGGTTTCTGTAACTTAATTGTCTTATTTGATATTCCCATCTGGATTTTGTGGGCTGGTGTATTTAATTAATGTATCCAATAGATCTAACAGGAAAAACTGCTGTTGTTTTTGGCATAGCTAATCAAAGAAGTATCGCTTGGCCTATTGCTCAAATACTCCATCAAGCTGGAGCAACGATTGCTATAGCCTATCAAAATGAACGACTGCGAGGAAGTGTCGAAAAACTAGTGTCTTCATGGGAAGACACTCTTCTTATTGAATGTGATGTCAGTTCCGATGACAACCTAGAAACTAGTTTTGGTAAATTGGCAGATAGCTTGGGACACTTGGATATAATTGTGCACAGTATCGCTTTTGCAAATAAAGACGATCTGGGCGGTGATTTTATTAAAACAGATCGAGAAGGATTTAGACTTGCCTTAGACATTAGTGCCTATTCCTTAATTTCATTAGCAAAGTTTGGTGCGCCTTTAATGAAAAATGGGGGCAGCATTATAACCATGACTTTCCAAGCTTCTGAACGAGTGTTCCCAGGATATAATATTATGGGAACAGCGAAAGCAGCACTAGAAAACGAAATGAAACAATTGGCCTCAGATCTGGGATCAGATAATATAAGAGTTAACGCTATTTCTGCCGGCCCTCTTGACACACTTTCGTCTCGAGTTATCAGTAAATATAGAGACATGAAACGCGTGCATGCTGAGCGTTCTCCAATGAAACGCAACATCACACATGAAGAAGTGGCGAAAACTGCATTATACCTATGTAGCGACCTGTCAACTGGAGTTACAGGCGAAATTATCCACGTAGACACCGGATACAATATAATGGGGATCTAAAGTAGTTATAATTGCAAATACATATCCCATTATTTCATATAGAAATGCAATTTTTGTTATTTGATGTCTCGTATATATAGTAAAATGGGTTACGCAACTAACTAAGGAGGCTGGGGGTTGAAAGAGTCCATTTATCTTGAAATCGAAGAGAATCAAAATTGTGAGTATATGCCATTACTAGTATATGAAGCACACAGTTCACCAGTTACGATTAATAAACTCAATTTAGAGGAAATTGATAAACCTCAGGGCGTCTATCATGTAACTGGTTGGAGTAGCAAGGATAATGGTAGCCCCTGTGAAGCCATGTACGTTCCAGTCTCTGATTCAGGGCAATCGGTAGTACATCTGGTATATGGAGGAGATTGGGGAATTCGCGTGAAACCTTGCGATGTTGAAGAAGATTGGGACATTCATAGCCCCAATCAGTGGGGAGAGCCATATATTATGCTAACTGATGAAAACGATATCATATTGAAATAATTAGCAATAATGTATGTTTTTCAATTACAATAACATGCTCGGGGTGTGGCGCAGCGGTAGCGCGCCTGTGTTGGGAACAGGAGGTCGCTGGGTCGATCCCAGTCACCCCGACCAACTTTATTACAAAACATTACGCATTAAAATAGTTTTGGTTTAGCTAGCACCGTTTTGAGGTATTGTATATGGAATACGATGACTTTCTTGTATATATCAATGGTGATTTTGTTCGACGTAGTGAAGCACAATTCGGGCTAAATGACGTCGGATTTAGAGCTGGATATGTCATTTATGACACTGAGAGAACTTTTGATGGAAAAGTATACCAGCTGGATATTCATTTAAATCGATTTTGGAAATCCATGAAATACGTAAGGCTGAATCCACACATCACTATGGATGAAATGAAAGAGGCTACTTTAGAACTTGCCAAGCGTAACGATGCGATAAGAGAACCTGGAGACGACTACATGATATCTCAGATAGTTACGGGAGGCGAAGGGGAAAATCGTCTCTCCTCAGATGGGAAAGAAACTCCTGCAGGCCCCACAGTAATTATTTGGCCCGACCCTATGAATTGGATACTTTATGCTGATGCATGGAATCGTGGAGCCCATGTAGTTATTCCTAAAACCAGAAGCTACTCACCTCATATGTTGGATTCAAAACTAAAACACTACAGTCGCTTTAACATGAATATGGCTGTACATGAAGCACACGACGTTGATCCAGAAGCATATGCACTGCTCACAGACATGGATGGCAACATCAGTGAATCAACAGGATCTAATTTCTTCATTGTGACAAATGGAATCCTGAAAACTCCGACTGATAAAAGTTCTCTTGCAGGGGTATCCCGCATGAACATACTAAACTTAGCAAAACAATTAGGGATACCAACGAGTGTAGAAGATATACAACCTTATGATGTATATACTGCAGATGAAGCCTTTTTGACTAGCACTCCTCATTGCCTCCTACCTGTTGGTAAAGCAGACAACCGAGAGATAACCGAAAATATACCCGGACCAGTGACAAAACAACTCGTAGCAGCATGGAGCGAAATGATAGAATTTGACATCCAGGGACAAGTTGAGCAACAAGCAAAAACTTTGACATCACGCAGTGGATTAGACAGCATTAGACGAATGGAATAAACAATTCGAATTTACTCGATTTCGCCAATCAAATTTCCTAACACACTGACTGACAATAGACAATTAATGAACTAGCTATTCACATCGGTAAACTGAAATGAGAATAGCTTTGCTCGTTTGAGGTAAAACCGAAGCATTACCGAAGTCCCTTGAAGGTTACCTACATTCGCACTTCCGTTCCAGCTTACAGTATGTGAAATTTCATCTCCGCCAAAAATATCGCAATTATCTCTGGTGAATCCAGGTATTGGGTGCTGTGTTTGGGCATCTATTATTTCTACCTCAACCGAACCATAAAATTCACCAGCGTATTTATCAACACCCGTAGCATTAATTGATAATTGGTTGCCTTGGAAAATCAGTGGCTTGGTAATTAATGTGCCACTTCCAGTAATACTTATGAATCCATCCAGCCTTAAGATAGCTAATCCAACTTGGCCTCTTTGATGTTCTCCTCGATGTCCAAAGTAGTGGTGTCCCGATACACCTTCATAATATATCCAAATTTCCCCTAAGTCCTTCCTTACTATTGGTGCCTGTACAGTATAAATCAGATCTTCGTCCCAACTCCCTTCAGTTCCGTTGGGAATGAAAACTCTTCTTTCTCCTATTCTATCGAACTTTTCACCGTCCCGACTCCAAAGTAACTGAACATCCACCTTGTCCAGCCAAGGAGATTGTGCGTTACCACTATCCATTCCTGCAGGAATTTCGTTGAAGTATGTATGAAAAACAGATGTAAAACCTACGAACCCGTCTTCATATGGAAGAACTTCAAAAGTATAGAAATCACGACTGCCTAATCGGTCAAATTCATCTGGTAAAAAACATATATATTGATCCTCTGGATAGAATTTATTTTGGGGACCATCCCAGTGAATAAAATCCTTGCTCGATGCCCATGCTGCCGTCCTTATGTGATGCCCTGAAGGCTGGGTAGATGATTGGTTTGTTCGCTTATCTAAATTAGGCCAGACTCTATGGTACAAAAGATATCGCTGTCGTTTGGCATCCCAAATTACATTGTTATTAGTATCACTATCAAATGGAACACTGGGTTTTTCTACTTCGTAGCGAGTGAAATTAATACCATCACTCGAAAAAGCTGGATATATCGCCCTGCCTTGCCTTTGCCCATCCCAATTTTCTTTATTTTCTGGATGTAAGTGCCTATTTGGTAGGTGCCAATCAATGCCTCCACCGCGTTTATCCATAAAGATCATTTTATATCTTTCCTGTTGATTTGAAACAGGATCTTTAAAAACACTACTGTTGCCACCTTCCAATTCCCCTTTGTCGTTTTTGTGAGTAGGTATTTTAATAAAATTTGTGTCGTATCCAAGATAATCTACTTGTCCTAGACGTGGTTTATTCCACCTTATTCCATCTTTCGATTCTGCATAGAACAGGAATCTGTCCGTAGCATCCCAATTAGCCATCCAGCCATAAAACCTAAAAATTCCTCTTTCATCATCAAAGAAAATTGACCCAGCATCTCCGCCGTGTGATAGTACGCCTTTTTGTTCCCATTCGCTGCCAAGACGAATCACAGGGTTATCTGGATGTTTAACTGGTTGGTTTGAAATCTTATGGACACCCAAACTCATAGATTCAATAATTTGATCATCTATGAATAGTTGTTTATCTACACCAATATTGATTGGGTTAAATGATTTCTTTGACATAACTAAGTCCTTTAATTCATTACCTAGATCAATCCTATATTAACAAATCTAACGATATAGCTTCTTCATAGCACGCATTTTATTTAAACGACTCTCAGCCAATTTATCTGCAGCAACATGTGTAGGTATCTGATCTTTCTTAGAGATATTTATTACGTTACTGGTAGTATCATATATGCCTTGTGCCATGTGTTCGGCCTGTTCTTTGCGATATACACCGTCGAGTTCGCAGGATGCATTTATTATTCCGCCAGCATTTATTACGTAGTCAGGTGCATATAAAATTCCAGCTTTAGAAAGCTCTTCTCCATTTTTACCTGCAAGTAGTTGGTTATTTGCTCCACCAGCAACGATTGCACAATTCAACCTGGGAATGGTATCGCTATTAAGAACACCTCCAAGCGCACAAGGAGAGAAAATGTCGCATTTAACATCATAAATTTCTTCGAGTGTCGTGGTTTTTGCACCCATACTGCGTGCCTCAGCAAGCACATTTTCGTTTATATCAGTAACAACTAAATTAACACCTTCTGCAATCAGATGTTCAGCTGTGAATTTTCCAACCTTGCCAAATCCTTGCATAGCAACTGTTCGACCTTCTAGATTGTCTGAATTCCATACAGATTTTGCACACGCCTTCATGCCTAAGTACACACCCAGTCCCGTCAATGGAGATGTATCACCACTGCCTCCAAGTGACTCTGGTAACCCAACAACATAATCCGTCTCTTTAGCAATATACTCTAAATCCAGTGGAGTCATACCGACGTCTTCAGTAGCTAAATATCTACCTCCCAACGTGTCAACATACTGTCCGAAAGCTCGGAGAAGTTGTTCGTCTTTTTCTTCATTAGGATCAGCAAGTATGAGGGCCTTCCCTCCACCAAGCGGCAGTCCTGCCACAGCAGATTTATATGTCATAGCTTTGGCCAGTCGTAGTACATCCATAAGGCCAATTTCCTCTGTTGCATGAGGCCAAACCCTAACTCCTCCACATGCAGGCCCTAACGTAGTATCATGAATTACTATAAATGCCCTCAAATTTGTCGATGGCTCAAAACAGGTTACGACTTGTTCATATCCACCATTCTTCATATATTCCAATAATTCCAATTTACCTTCTCCTTAACTTAGGCATAGTTCAAAGCGGGAAATCTAATAAACAACATAATTCAAAACACCCAAAATCTTCCAGACAAGTCAGCTTTACTTTGTTAATATATTTCCCACATGGACAATTTTACAAAATATTGAATGCGTAAATAAAGACTTCAAAATAGAAAATCCGAGTCCTGAGTAAATATTTTATTGCCAGCTTACAAGAAATGATTTTTTTAGGAGATTTTAGATGGATGAAAATCAAGGAAATTGGGAACACGACTTATCTGCAAAAACTCATGAAGCAACCCCTAACACTGCAACTGCTAAAATTTTAGGGGAAGGTGATTTCGTTTATGCAGTCTCTGGGGATAGTTGGGGCAATTTGCCCAAAGATTGGGTATACAAGGAGGCTACAGCAGTAGATGTAGATTCTAAAGATCAAGTATATGTTTTCAACCGGGGAACATGCCCAATGATAGTATTTGATCGGCACGGAAATATTATTCGCACTTGGGGTGAAGGTATATTCACATCTCCTCATGGAGTAACCATTGGACCAGACGACACGGTGTTTTGCGTAGATAACGGAGATAGCACAGTACGGAAATTCACTTCCGAAGGTAAATTGCTCATGACATTGGGTACTGCGAATCAACCAACACCTCAGATGAGCGGCAACCCATTTAGTGTGCCTACACATTTGGCTGTAGATAAGCGAAACGGCGAGTTCTATGTCGCTGATGGCTATTCGAACGCCAGAGTTCATAAATACACACCTGATGGTGATTACATGTTCTCGTGGGGTGAATCTGGTACCGTCGAAGGACAATTCAATATAGTTCACAATATAGCCATAGACAGTGAAGGTTGGGTGTATGTGGCTGACCGCGAAAATCACAGAATACAGATCTTTAGTGATACTGGGAAATTTGAAACCCAATGGGTGAATCTTTCTAAAGCTGCTGCAATATGCATAGATCAAGGGACTGGCGAGGATATAGCTTATATAGGCGAGTATTTTTGTGGAATTGCCAGTAACGATATGGGAACAGATCTAGGACCGCGTGTTACGATCATGAACCTTAAGGGACAAGTTCTGTCACGCTTAAGTAGAGAAAGCTATGGAGACCATGCAGGTCGATTTTATTCACCTCATGGGATTGCTTTAGATTCCCATGGAGATATTTATGTTGCAGAGGTTTCATGGAGTGAATTTGGCAGTAAAATGAACCCTCCACGCGAGCTACGGTCAATGCAAAAATTAGTGAAAGTGAGAAATGCTTGATAGATTTAAGGTGCCAAGTGAAGATGCAATCAGAGTCCCAGAAGACTCGTTGCGGCGCACAGTAACAGCAATTTTCGAAAAGATGGGCGTAACTCCAGAAGATGCTATCGAAGGCGCAAATGCTTTGGTAATGAGTGATTTACGCGGAGTAGAGACTCACGGAGTCTCTAACATGCTGAGGAAATACTTAAAAGACTTCAATGACGGAAAACTTAATCCTAAACCTAACTGGCACATAGTGCGAGAGTCTCCTGGAACAGCCACCATAAATGCTGATAGAGGCCTAGGAATTATATTAGGTCCTAAAGCTATGAGGATAGCCATTGATAAGGCCAAGAAGGTCGGAGTTGGTATCGTCACTATGTTTAAAGCAGGTCATTCTGGAGCCGTAGGTCACCATGCAATGGTTGCAGCTCACGAGGACATGATAGGTATGTGTGCAACGTCAGCAGAGCTCACTATGGTACCGACATTTGGATCTGAACCAATTATGGGAACTAATCCCATAGCGATAGCAGCACCTACGAGAAACGAATCGCCGATTTTATTTGACGCAGCAACCACTAATATTGCATCAAATAAAATCAGATTAGCCAACAGAGTGGGAGCTACACTGTTACCCGGCTGGATTGCAGAAACAGATGGTTCTCCCATATTAGAAGAAACTTCAGCAAGAGAATCGGGGCAATATTATCATCTCCCAGTTGGAGGAACACGAGAACGTGGGTCTCACAAAGGATATGGGTTTGGACTCATAGTTGAAATCTTAACCACCTTACTTCCAGGCGTTGTCCCTGCTTTACTTACATCTCAGGACCATAAAGGCTGGCACAGACATTACTTCGCTGCATACAATATTGAATGTTTCACAGATATTGATACTTACAAGGACAATATCGATCGTTATCTTCGTGCAATCAGAGAAACTAGTCCCACAACTGAACACGATAGAGTTTTATATCCTGGTCTATCCGAAGACGAAATTATGTTAGATAGATCGTCCAATGGTATTCCTCTCCATAAAGAAGTGATAAATTGGTTTGAATACATTTGTGATGAATTATCAGTTCCAGTACTGAAGTTAATGTAACCTAGACCGGCTAATTCAGCATGTTACTCTTTTTCTATTGATTCTTAAGGAGCTTCCAAAAGGCACGCACTTTCTAAAACACGCCAGAAGGCTTCGTCCGCCATTGCAATGATCTCACCTGCCAAACTTCTTACTATGATATCTCCTTCAGTAGCGTGTGTCCCAGCTATATGAGCAATTTGCTCAGGCAAACCAGCTGATAAGGCAATATGAACACCAAAGAGAGTATGGCGTAAAGACGGCCTGCCAGTTATCCTGTGATCTTTCCATCTTTCTATGTTATTGGGATCATATTCCCAGGGCTTTCCCAAATCATGACAGAGGCCTCCAGCAATAATTTCATCCATATCGACATCAAATTGAGGCACTTCGTCTTTGAGTCCATTAGCCATAGCTACTCCTATGCGAGCAACTCCATTCAGATGTGCTGCCTGGCCTCTATTTTTTAACTCCGCATATCCAGGGGTTGGATCACATTTCATATCGTTAATTCGTCTAAACCCACTAGAAGACAAAGCCATTGCCCAGGCATCGTATACACGTTCCCTCAATTCAGCATCTTTAATATTATCTGCATAAGGCAGATCTTCAATAACCCCTTCACGAATTGCTTTATCTATAGTCAGTTTCATCTAGTCCTCCATAATCCCAATTTTCATGATGTCGTATATTTCTAGTGTATTTATCCATGTCGCCAAAAGGAATCTCTGAATATTAAAACGATATCACGTATTGTTTATACACACATACATTCAGCACTACAATTATATCACTCAAAAACAACATCAAAATCATTTCAGTTTTTGCAAATCCAAGGACAATATAGTTTCAATTTTTGGGGCTCCCCCACTATCTCTCCAGGTCTCATGTCCGTTTTTATCGAAAACGATAAATGTAGGAACCATAGATGCGTGATATTTTTGCCGGATGTATTTGCCCAAAGATGAACTAACATTAACCCTAATGACTCTAAAGTTTTTTAAATTAGATTCTAATCTGTCTACGTCAGATTTAGCCTTGAGGCATGCCACTCAAAAATTTGAGTAGAGTTCGAGGAGCACAGGATCCCCAGACGCAAGGATATTGTCGAATCCTTCCAGGGTATCAATGGAATTACGGTCGATGCTTGCAATTGACTGAACAATCACTAAAAACACCATCATTGTCGATGAAATGGCTATGGCCCATCCTGGACTGAAGAGGCGCCAGGTCAGTATTGTCGTACTTAACATCAATACTGATCCAAGAATTAAGTAAGAGTAATTATTAATCAAAAACATCATTTTAGTTTTGTCATTTATACATCACTCGTGCACCTAACCAGTCCACGTTCGTATATATCTTAGCAAATGCAAACGGTGTATGCTACGATACTTAAAGTTAAACCAAACGTAGTGTTTTGTCAGGTTGATTAACGGTATTGAGACTTAACATTACAAACCAAATGACAGACACAACACGATTATACCTAGCTATAATTAAAGTTTAGGAGTGTAACCAAGATGGGAGAACTTGACGGTAAAGTAGCTATTGTAACAGGAGCAGGTAGATTGCGAGGCATGGGCAGATCTGCCGCTGTAGCTCTCGCGAAACTTGGAGCTGATGTTGTAGTAACTGGTACAGGCCGCAAACCAGAAAACTTTCCAGATGACGAGAAAGTTGCGAATTGGAACGATGTGAACAGCACAGCAGTGCAGATAGAAAATGAAGGGCGCCGAGGACTACCTTTGGTTGTCGACGTAAGCAATGCAGACGATGTTAATATGATGATGTCAAAAACACTTGAGGCGTTTGGCAGGGTAGATATACTGGTAAATAATGCCGCCTTTGGTATAGGAGCTGACCGAGTTCCCATAACAGAATTGGACCCTGATATATTCCAGAAAGTTGTGAACGTGAAAGTTACCGGAACTTACTTATGCTCAAAAGCTATAGCAAAACAACTGATTAGTCAAAATCAGGGTGGGAAAATAATAAATGTATCTTCGGGATTTGGTAAGGCAGCCAGTGCAAATACATTGGCATATAACGCCGCATGCTTTGCACAAGTTGGTATGACTCAATCTATGGCACACGAACTTGGCCCTCATGGCATCAATGTCAACTGCGTATGCCCGGGACTTGTAGATACATCAAGATCCGATTTCTTTCGGATAACTGGATCATGGGAGAAAGAAATTGCCGAAATACCAATTGGTAGACCTGGGACAGACGATGAAGTTGGTGGATTTATCGCATATCTGTGCACCAATGCAGCATCTTGGATACATGGACAGTCTATAAATATAGACGGCGGCAGTGTGATGGAGCATTAATGTAGGGATTAGTTCGATTCGTCTTCTTGAGGGAATCCTTTATTCTGCAAGCGAGATTGTTTGACAATTTGGTAACTAATTCTGCTAAGACAGAGACATACTGTTGAAAATCCAAAACACACCGCACTTATCAGCCATGTAACCATCATGGTGGTTTCTTGTACTCCTGAAGTAGAAGTATTGTACATTTCAAATGCAACTAGCGCAGAAAAAAGACCCAAGAAAAATAAAACCGTCGCTAAAAACATTCCTAATATTCCCATGGGTTCGCCTCTTAACACAATTTTTTAGCCTAACATCAATTACATTATACTCTCTTTTAATTCAGCAATGACTTGAAGGCATAATGTGTTAATTTAGTGTAACATGTAAATTGATATCACTTCCTTTTTATAGTGGAGAAAAAATAAATATGAACTCAAACATACCCAATTTACCTGAAGAACTTATTCCGTATCCAATTATAGCCTATCTTGATTTCAGTCAAGGTCCAATATTTGACAAACAGGGTAACTTTTACTTTGGTGGCTATGTCAAGGACGGCACGATTGGGAGAATGACATTGGATGGCACCGTAGAAGTCTGGGCACATGTCGGTGGACAGGTCAATGGACTAAAAGTGGATGGATACGGGAATATTTTGGTTGCTGATGTTGGTGGGAATAATGGGATGGATGGTCACGCTAGGGTTAGTCGCATACATCCCGTAACTCGACAATTGGAAGTACTTACCGATAATTATGAAGGCGTACCTTATCGAGGCATATACGATGTTTGTCTGGACTCCAGTGGCAATATATATTTCGCGGATCCTCGTTGTGGAACACCCGAACATCTCTCAGGTAAAAAGAACTGCCCATGCAATGACATAGAAAATCCGACAGGCGCCGTGTACATGATAGATATGGATACTAACAATAATCCCAGAAAAGTTACCCGAGTGGCTGATAAACTAGCTTATCCTAACGGCATGGCATTCTATCCAGGCGATGAAAGTCGTTTTTTCGTTGGAGAAATGAAGACAAATAGATTATTGGAATATAAGAGGCTTCCAGATGGAACATTAAAGGACAAACGAACCGTGTTTGAATTCCCTAACTCAAGTTTATCTGGATTTAGATTTGATGAATATTGTCGATTATGGACATCACGGTTTCCTAGGTCAACAGTAGATGTGTTAGATGTGGACAAAGGAGAATTATTAGCCAGTTATGATGCTGGAGGAGACGGCGTGTCCAATGTGTGTTTTTGGGATAAATCTCTGTACGTATGTGTATCTGGTAGGCACAGCATCCATAGGCTAGATGTTGGTGTGCGTGGAGCTCCGGTTATTCCATAATAATTCGGATTTTATATAAACCCTCGCCTGAGCATATCTGAAATCATACCAATCCGTATAAAATCTATTAGCATTCAGTATGTACTGGTGCCCAGGGAGGGACTCGAACCCCCACTTCCGATAAAGGAAGGCAGATTTTGAATCTGCTGCGTCTACCATTCCGCCACCTGGGCTAAAAGATGAAATCTGATCAAGCCGAAAAATTATGGAGTTTGACCACTACCCAAAATTTTTATTTCCAAGATCACACAGGCTCCATTATCCCGAATCAATTTAATTTGGTCAATTGGCATCAATCAGGACGACGACTTCTATACTTTCACATACGTAATTTTTTATTCCCAGATAAATATGCAAGAGGATCTTTCTGAAATGCTCGATTACAACCTGGGCCACAGAAATAATACGAGGTGTTTTTGTATTTCCACGTTCCACCAGGTGTTTTATTAGTAACCACATCCATGTCACAAACCGGATCTTTTGACAGGCCTACATTACGTTTGAAAAAAGGTATCCTCATAGATTTCTCCTACATAGACATGATTATCAGATTTTTACACTAAATCCTTTGAGCCGAAGTGAATTAGCTACTACTGTCACTGAACTTAAGGCCATAGCACTCGCAGCAAGAACGGGATTTAAAAACCCAAAATCACCTAGTACCGGCCTTAATATATCTGGAACTCCTTCATTCATAAATACTGGATACAGCACACCAGCTGCTATTGGTATTAACGCTACATTATAAGCAAAGGCCCAGAAAAGATTCTGTTTTATGGTCTTCATAGTCGCTTTGCTCAATTCAATGGTGGTTGTAATTCCTTTGAGATGACTTCCAACAAGCGTTATGTCTGCCGATTCTATCGCAATATCTGTTCCTGTGCCGATTGCAATACCTACGTCAGCTTGTACCAAGGCAGGTGCATCATTGATTCCATCGCCTATCATTATCACCATTTTGCCATTTTTCTGGACGGTTTTTATATAATCGGATTTGTCTGCGGGTAGTATCTCAGCGGACACCAAACTTATGCCAATATGATTTGCAACAGCTTCGGCAGTATCCTTGTTGTCACCTGTCAACATTACGACTTCCAATCCGTGAGCACGAAGTGTGTTAACAATCAATGCAGATTCTGGCCTGACAATGTCCGCTACTGCTATGACTCCCTTCACATCTTCATCGACAACTACAAAAAGAGTGGTTTTGCCTTGTTTAGAAAAGTCTGTCGCTCTCGCATTTAGTAATTCTACCGATAATCCTTTTCTATTCATGAACTCTCGGTTTCCTATTGTCACTGTTGATCCATCTACTTTAGCCTCTACGCCTAAACCGGGAAATGCTTTAAATCCCTTGGGTTGAGATAAATTCAGTGCCTTTTCTTCTGCGTAGTTAATCAAGGCTGTTGAAAGAGGATGTTCTGATCCCTGTTCTGCAGATGCAACTACAGTGAGTAATTCACTTTCACTAATCCCGACAGCTACCACATCTGTTACAGATGGTTTCCCAAAAGTGAGAGTCCCTGTCTTATCGAACACGACGATTTCAGCTTTATGTGCTAGTTCAAATGCTTCGGCATTTCTGATGAGAATACCATGTTCAGCAGCTTTACCTGTTCCAATCATTATAGCAGTAGGGGTAGCAAGTCCCATGGCACATGGACAGGCAATAATTAACACCGCTACTGCAGCCATAATGGCAATCATGTAATCAGAATTGGGGCCCAAGATAGACCATAACACGAGTACTCCTAAAGATATAGTTATGACTGTTGGAACAAAATAGCTCGAGATTATGTCAACAAGTCGTTGGATTGGAGCCTTTGAAAATTGTGTTTCTTCTACCAAGCTCACTATATTAGAAAAAATGGTTTCGCTGCCTAATTTCGTAACCTTGAATGTAAAACTGCCCGTTGTGTTCATAGAAGCACAAAAGATTGGGCTACCAGGAGACTTGTCAATCAGCGTGCTTTCACCAGTTAACATTGATTCATCAAGCGATGAGAATCCTTCTAGCAACTCTCCATCAGCTGGGATTCGCTCACCAGGGCGTATTACAACTATGTCATTAACTTTCACGTCTTCTATGGCAACATCGAACTCTTTACCGTCGCGTAGAATTCGTGCCGAATTGGGCTGTAACTCCATCAATGCATTTATGGCATTTGAAGCTCTAGTGTTAACTCGAGTTTCAATATATTTTCCTAGTAATACTAGTCCAATAATCGCTGTGGACGTATCGAAATATGTTTCCGTTGAAATTCCTTCAGACAAGAAAGACCTTGGGAAAAAAGTAACAATAACACTGTAGAAATATGCTACTGAAATCCCCAAGACTATTAACGTATTCATATTTGAAGTTCGTCGTTTGAAAGCCTTCCAAGCACTAACGTAAAATTGACTTCCTGCCCAAAACTGAATTGGACTTGCTAATATGAACAGTAAATAATCCAATCGGAACGGTATCCACTCAATCTTATCTGAAAAAGGCATAGCCAACATAATGATTGCTGCCATGACCAAACTCGATAGCAATTTTGCTTTTAATACAAAAGTGTCCTTCACGGATATTTGACCGTCATCTTCGTCAGACACAATAGACACTACAGATAACCCAATATTTTCCAAAGAATGCTTTATTTCAGAAAGACTCGACGCTCCTTGCAGATATTCTATAGATACTTGTTCGGCACCTAAATTTATATCAGAAGAAATAACGATGCCTACATCATTCAAAGCACGTTGAATTTGGTTCGCAGACAAATTGTCATTTATGCCAGAAATTGCCAGTGAGATTTTTCTAGTACTTACATCATATCCGGCATCTTTAACTACTTTAATCAAAGCGTTTAACGTAACACCCTGCGTGTTTAATTTAACAGATGCCTTCTCGGTAACAAGACTAACCCCAGCATTTTCTACACCAGATAAACCTTCTAAAGCATGCGTCAGATGATAAACGCAGGCAGCACAAGTCATACCGTTAATAGGAAATGTTACAGTCGTGGAGTTTATAATCTTGGAAGATATCATTACGAATCCCACACTACCCAACAAAGAATCCCTAATTTGCGTTTATGCCGTTACTTATTATCTATTAATTCTAGGTAATAAGTAACGGCTATTGCCAACCAGTTGGGGGGATTTTATCTGTAACCAAGAAATTTAAAGCGTTCTAATCATACCTACAACTTTCCCACGAACAGCTACATTGTCTGCAAGAACAGTGATAGGACTCATAGTGGCATTGGCAGGTTGCAATCTTACCATATCGCCTTCTAGATAGAATCGTTTAAGTGTTACTTCATCTCTGTCGGTTAGCCACGCCGCCACCATGTCACCATTTTCTGGGCTAGTTATGGGTTCTAATAATACTAAATCTCCATCCACTACACATGCATCTATCATAGATTCGCCTTTAACACGAACTGCATACACATCCTCTTTTCCTTTAGTCAGAAAAGGCGGTAAATCCATGCTATCCATTTCTTCTGTGTGCCAGGAATCTGATGATGGAATAGGTAAAGGTTCTCCTGCTGCAATGTTGCCAAGAATGGGGACTCGAATAGTATCGTATTGCACTCCTGAAGGTTTCCTGTCTATAAGTTCTATCCCTCTGGAAACTTCTGGAGAACGACGTAGATGTCCTTCGCGTTGCAGAATTTGCAAATTGTAATCTACCACCGATGTGGAACTGATTTCACAACCCGCCTGAATATCGCGTATTGTTGGAGGAAATTGGTGATCATCCATGAAATCCCAAATAAAATTCAACATCGATTGTTGGCGTGGAGAAAGAGTTTTTTTCATTAAATATCCTCACTTGAACACTACATAAAGGAGACTTTATAAGCACTAATGTTCTGAAGTAGCCTAACAGAACACTTGTTCAGTGTCAACCTTCTGGTGGATTTGAATTTCACGATTGACCACATTTAAGAGTCGATGTTAGCATAGATGTAGATTAGGTCTGTAATCCACACCATGCCCTTTAAAGATCCAGTGCGGGTTACAGTAAGGAGATGTATGCTGAAACAATTTATCAACTTATATATAATGGCTAGTGTAACTTTACTTCTATTGGTCGCCTGTGATGTAGGAAAGGCAGAACACGGCGCTGTAGAACCTAATGAAGAAACTTCTATAGATAGAATATCTCCTCCAGCAGTACCAAAGGCTCCTTCTACAAACCAATCGGAGATGTCTACAGAATCGAGTGGCCAATCCTCAACAAGTACAAGCGAACCAACTGACAGTGATGCGACAGTGGTTAGTGTATTAAATACTGACCCAGCCGGTAGTGGTGCCTATGCTTATGAACCAAGCAAGTTCTCCTTCAAGGTAGGAGACACCGTGACCTTCGTTAACATCGCAGAAACTGAATTGCATTCTTTTACGATTGATGATTTGGGAGTTGATTTAGATATAGATCCAGGCCAAGAAGAATCCGTCACCATTACATTTGATAAACCAGGCGTGTATCCTATCATATGTATTTATCATGAAGGTAATGGCATGTTAGGAGCGATAACCGTCGAGTAAATTTGGCTTGTCAATAACTTTTTAATC
>CAZSCD010000101.1:0-11901 GCA_964605345.1 uncultured Dehalococcoidia bacterium | reverse complement strand
GTATTTCCACCACCAAACGTTCTTATTTCGTAAAATCCACTGCGTGTGAGTTCGAAATTATTTATAAGAGCGTTAGTATCAATACCACCATCATCATCATAAGCTTCCAAAATCTCTAAGGAAGAGAAATGTAGTTCCACTAAAGCATCTAAATAAGCCAACCCAGCATTCATAGCAATAGTTACAGTTTGACCTGTATTTCCGTAAAAAGTCCATATGTCTACGTCGTTGGGTTCATCTATGGCACCTTCACGAGTCTCGCCAGATTCTATTCCACCACCACCAATATCTTCAATAACTGTTAGTGGCATCGTAGCCACTCCAGTGACTGTCAATCTATATGGTCCAATAGTACCCCCAGTGCCACGCACTTTAATTTCATAATTACCGCTACGGGTAAATTTGAAATTATCTATGAAAGAGTTAGTACCCACACCAGTATCATCATCATATATTTCCAAATTTCCATCTGCTTCAAACCGTAATTCTAAATAGGGATCTAACTCCGCTGATAAAGCATCCAATGCAATAGTTACAAGCTGTGCTTCACGTCCATAAAAGCTCCAGGTATCGACATCTCCTTGTTTTTCTATCGCAGCGTCTTTAGTGTAATCAGCTTGTATAAATTCACCGTCAACATCTGCCAGTTCTACAACTACAGGTATGGCTGTAGGTTCTGGCTGAACTACAACTTCAACTACTTTCTCTACCTCAACCACTACTTCCTTTTCAACTTCTACATCATCTTCTTCTATCTTTTCAACTTCTACTATCTTCTCTACCTCAACCACTACTTCCTTCTCAACTTCAATTTCAATTATCTTCTCAACAGGAACTTCCTTCAATACAATCTTTTCAACTTCAACTTCTACTATCTTCTCAATAGGAATTTCCTTCAATACAATCTTTTCAACTTCAACTTCTACAATCTTTTCAACAACAACTTCAACCTCAACCACTACTTCTTTTTCAACTTCTACTATTACTTCCTTTTCAACCTCTACCACTACTTCCTTCTCAACTTCAATTTCAATTACCGTAGGTGGCGTAGGTACAGATGAAATAGATTCAGTAGTAGTCGGTGTTAAGTCAGATATCATCTCGTCAGCGATAACCTGTGCACGAGCTTCTATAAGATCCTGTACAGACGAATCTTCAGCAATCCTAGCCTGAACAGTTGCTTCAATATTCGGCAATGTTTGTGAAGCAGTTTCTGAACCACAGGCTAACGTCAACAACGAACCCATCATCAACCCAACAGCAATGCATATTTTCATAATCTTGCCTTATACCTTCAATTGTTTATTCGGCAATCCTAGATAATCACAGCCTATATTTTGGGTAGTTATAACAGCAATAACAAAATTGTTATTCCTAAACATATATACATGTTTTTACAATATTTAGACTATTATGGTGTTGGTGTTAACCAAATTGGTGGCAAAACAATAACATCTGAAATAGTTAATGAATGAGTCCCAACTTGATTGCTTCCGTCCGTAGTAACTCGCCCGTCAGGATGCCAAATTTGATTCGGAGGATAGTCGCTTTGATTTTATAGCATAAGCCTCAACCATGTGTACGTTCCTGCAGTGTAGGCATGAGATGGGAGGAAAAATCCTGCAGCCCCAGGATGGGATCCATCTGTAAAGCCACCAGCACAACCATGTTCATTTGAATAAGCATATACTTCCTCACCGGTAACTGTATTTACCATGATTAAATAGAACCAATAACCGCTTGGAGATACTGGACCTGTATATCCCAAATAAACGAATACATATATTGCTTTGTACGACTCTAAAATCTTAATGTATACTTATAAGAACATGTGACAAGATGAATACTTAGGGAGTAATTTATGAAGCTACTGACCATATCTGGTGGAAGTCATCCATATGAAGAATCCACACCTGTTTTGGAGCAATTCCTAAAAGATGCCGGACATGATGTAACTGTAAGTTGGAGTGCTGAGATTTTAAGTAACACAAACGAGATGGCTAAATATGACGCTCTAGTATTCAACACGTTACGAATAGAAGATACCGCTCTTAACAAAACAGAACAAGATGGTATGAAAAAATTCATCCGTGAAGGAAAAGGTTTTGTCTGTATTCACATATCAGGTTGTGTGACAGAGTCCTGGCCTGAATACCATGATATAACCGGAGGGGGCTGGATCTTAAATACAAGCTTTCATCCGCCTTATGGTCAATTCACAATCAATATAACAAACCCGTCTCATCCAGGTGCGTTGGGTATAACTGATTTCGTATCAAATGATGAACTATACATGGGATTAGAATACAGCGAAGATAACGACGTATTTATGTCAGGTGATTCCGTAGAAGGTACATACGAATGGATAGACGGACCACTCTATATGCCAGGAGGCACTTTCCCTTTAGGATGGACTCGAACTTACGGTGACGGGAAAGTTTTTGTCACTTTATTAGGACATGACGGGCTGAGTTTCAAAACACCTGAATTCCAAAAAATTGTACTTAATGGAATCAACTGGGTAACTAGTTAAATACCAATTTTAGATTTTGAACAGTATTCTAACGCGACGCTAGGATAGTTTTCTCGAGTTGTTCTATTTGACCCAGGATGTCAAAATTAGCTTCTTTACTCCATGCATCTACCAATTGTTTGGTCACAGGGCCAGGAACTCCATCCCCTATTTGTCTATTGTCTGCCTTTCCAACCGGCATCATACAGGGCGGAGTGCTAGTAAGAAAAGCTTCATCTGCCGTATATACATCATAGGGTTGAATATCTTCTACTAAAAGAGGAATCCCTTGCTGTTGAGCTAAATTCATTACATTCATACGTCCTATACCCGCAAGGCAACTTTTATCAGTAGGTGTTCTAAGCACACCATCAGTAACAATAAAAAAGTTAGCTCCTGGAAGTTCACTAATATTGCCGTCCATATCCAACATAAGAGCCCTGGCTTCTGGATCAACGTCATGAGCTTCATGTCCAGCTATATTCATATTCATGCGACTGTAGTGTTTTATTTTTGGATCTAATTGGTCTGGGTGATAGCTCCTAGTTTTAGGAATAACAACATGTGCGCCTTGTTTCCACGCTCTAGCGGAGCTTAACCAGGCCATAGGATCAGGCCATATAACAACATTCGGTTTATCAGGATTGCTCTCCCCTGTATCTCTTCCCTCACTATAACCCCTGGTCACTATCTGAGATATCATGTAATCGTACCCTGGTTTTCTAAACTCTTGGTTAAGTCTGGCAAGCTCTATTGTTGCCTCTTCCATTTCTTCCATGCTCATTCCTGGATCAAGTCTTGCGTATTTAAGAGATCTCCATAGTCGTTCCATGTGAATTCTCAGCTGATATACTTCACCATCAAAAGTTCTCACAGTGTCATAAACCAAGTCACCCAGTGTAAACCCGCGGTCACTCAAACCTATCTTTGCCTCACTTCTGGGAACGAAATCACCGTTGATATACACCATGTAATTATTTATCTTCATTGATATTTGACCTCACAAGAAATGGCATTTAGTAATCTAAGGCTACGTCTTTACTAAGGCATCTCGTAGAATTCTATATAACTATCTACTTCTAACTCGCTAACTCGTCTATAAGCATCCAACACGTAATCAGGTTCTTTCGAAGGTTCATGACCCGCGTGATCTGGATCAAACGGAGATGACAGAGTTTCTGCTGTCCAATCCATATAAACTAGCTCTGGGCCCGGCACGGTATATCCACTCCAATATGTTCTTGTAGGAGACCTACCTGCCTTCTCGTACGCCTTTCCTAACTCATCAATTACTTGAGCTGCTTTACGTGTGCGACCTTCTTTGACTTTAAAAACTCTTCTAATGATGTACATGATATTCTAATCTCCTTTCAGAATCGTCAAAAGGCTATCCAAACGTTTTCCTGCTTCAAGCATAGCTTCTTCATCAATTATATCGGTTATCTTAACCTGTGATTCTGCGTCAGCTCCTTCAGTTTTACCAAGACATCCAGGCACCAATTGATCAGATCCAAAAGTAGAAGCTGTTAATCTAGACGGGTCAGATTCTTGTTCTCTTTTTTCTTCTATCATATTAATCCCAACCTGCTGGCCTAATAAAGCATAATCATCAGCACCAGCATTGTCAGAATCTAATGCGTCAATAGAAGCCCCATATTCAATCAATAAAGATACCATGTCTTCCAAACAATAATATGAAGCCAAATGTAATGGTGTAGGATTCTTTTCGTTTTGAGCTCTAATATCTACGGTCCCTCCGTTATCCAAAAGAATTCTGACTATATCTTCGTTTTCTTTCAGCACTGCCAAATGTAACGAATATGCACCTTCAGCACCAAGATTCTTAAGAGTCATCATAGTGAGGCCAACAGGGCGACTATATGAATCTGGATCAGTCCCAGCATCCATGTGTTGTTGCACAATTTCAGTCTTCTCTTGATCTACTGCAGTAAGAAGGACACGTGTAGGAGGTTTTACTACCGGTACCTCTACAGCATCTCCTTTGTCAGTGTTAGACATATCCGATGTTACAGTATCTCCAGAACAAGCAACTAAGGCTAAACACATTATCAATCCAACTACAAAAATTAATTTCATTTTGCCACCCTTAAATTAAAATAATGAGACTGATCTGATTTACACAAACACATTTACGATAACCGTATTGCTTATATCTATCTGTGTTTAAAGTGTTGCTAATACTTCTCTCTCTCTTCGCTCAATTTGACCCATGAAATCAAATCCTGCCATATCACTCCAGGCTGCAATTAGTTGTTTCGTTATAGGACCAGGAACCTCTTGTCCTATTTGTCTATTATCAACTTTTGAAGCAGGATACATGCAACGAGGAGTATTAGTGAGAAAAGCTTCGTCTGCCGTGTAAACGTCATACGGTTGAATATCTTCAATCAAAACAGGTATCTTCAATTGTTCAGCTAAATTTAATACATTCATACGTGATATACCTGCAAGACAACTTTTATCAGTGGGTGTTCTAAGAACGCCATCAGTAACAATAAAGAAATTGTTCCCAGGAAGTTCACTTATGTTGCCATCTATATCCAACATAAGAGCCTGAGCTTTAGGATCAACATCATGAGCTTCATGTGTGGCCATATGCATATGCAAACGATTGTAGTTTTTCACCTTTGGATCGAGCATGTCAGGTGAAAAACTACGAGTCTTTGGTATTACTAAATGAGCACCTTCTTTCCAAAACCTAGCGTAGCCCAACCAATCCCAAGGCTCTGGCCATATAATTACATTCGGCTTATCAGGAGCATCTCCTCCATCTCCTTCACCCTTAGTCACTACCTGAGATATCATGTAATCATCTCCAGGTGCTCTAAATTCATCATTACGCCTGGCTAGTTCTATTGTGGCTGCTTCCATTTGTTCCATACTCATACCTGGATCAAGTCGTGTGTACTTAAGGGATCTCCAAAAGCGTTCCATATGAATTCTCAATTGGTACACTTTGCCATCTATAGTTCTTTCTGTGTCATATACCGAATATCCAGCCCTGAAACCTAAATCACTCAACCCTATTTTGGCTTCACTGCGAGGGACAAAGTCGCCATTAATATAAACTAGATGATCACTCAATTTCATTGTATCGTTCTCCTTATGGATATACTCAAACTAATGATTTTCTCACCAACACGAAGATAAGATGACTTTCAAACGGTTTAGGCTATTATTGCTATAGTCGAAAGCAATATTGAACATTCTACCAGCTTTCTATAGCATTGGTAACAATCTAGCAACAAAATGAAGCCATACCAGATTTAAAATGACAATCACTAACTAATAGTATTCATAATAGATAGATAAGGAGAGGTATATGCCTAAAGTGGAGCGCATTAAAAACCTATTGGAAGAACTTACCAACGCATATGGACCCTCCGGATTTGAAGGTCCGATTAGATCAATTGTAAGAAGAGAACTTTCACCCATTTGTGACCAAATCGAGACCGACGGTATTGGATCAATAATAGGTCGCTTACAAGGTAGCCAAGACTATCCTAAAATCATGTTGGCTGCCCACATGGACGAGTTGGGATTAATGGTTAAGTACATAACACCTGAAGGATTCATTAAATTCCAAACTATAGGTGGATGGCTAGACCAAAGCCTTATCAACCAACGATGGATTATCTTAACTAAAAATGGACCCGTTCAAGGTGTGTCTGGAATTAAAACTATTCACGTTATGACTCCAGAAGCTCAAAAACAGGTTTTCAAGAAAGACCAAATTTTCATTGATGTAGGTGCCAAGAACAAACAAGAGGCCGAAGAAGTTCTGGGCATTAGACCTGGAGATCCAATAGCACCAAATAGTAAATTCACCGCCTTAAATGGAGATGATATTTATTTAGCAAAGGCATTGGATGACAGAATAGGTGTGGCAATAATTATTGAAGTAATTCGTAGGCTAAAGGATGCATTGCCTCCTAATACTGTATACGGTGTAGGAACAGTCCAAGAGGAGATAGGTCTTCGTGGAGCTCAAACTAGTAGCTTTAAAATTCAACCAGATATAGGAATCAATCTAGAATCTGGCGTTGCAGGCGATTACCCAGGAATTGGGCCAGATGAGGCTCAAGAACGACTTGGTAACGGTCCTAGCATATATCTCCATGACAGTTCAATGTTACCTAATCTTAAATTACGTGATTTCGTAATAGATGTCTCTAAAAACAATAATATTCCAATCCAATTTAATGTCGCAATTGGATACGGTGAAGACGGTGCCGAGATACAACGAACTCATAGCGGTACTCCAGCAATTAACATTGCTGTTCCTGTACGTTACCTACATAGTCACAATGGACTCATCAACATAAACGATTTTCACCAGACAATCGAACTTGTGACAGCTATAATTCAACAACTTGACTGTGACACAGTCAAGCATCTGAAGAATTTTGAATAAATACATGTCATATTTCGCATATCCATTAACAGCTTACTCGTATCTTAGCGCTTCAGCCGGGTAAGTTTTACTAGCTTCGTTAGCAGGTATCACACTGGCCAAAATCGAAGCTATAACAGTTATAGCGATTAATACTCCTACATCTCCTATTGGAACAACAAATTTCGCCCCCTCAAGTTCCTTGGAAATTTCCCGGAAAATCAGCCACGATTGTAAAGTTCCAAGAAATATTCCTACAACTATTCCAAGAAATGTTATAAAAGATGATTCAATTAAAAATTGGATCCTTATCATACTTGATTTAAACCCAATCGCTCTAAGTACTCCTATGGATTGCCTTCGTTCAACCACCGCTCGTACAGACAATACTCCTATAGCCGCAACTCCAACGACTAACCCAAGACCACTAAATCCTTGGAAAAGTTTATTGAATGCATCACTGGTTGCTCTTTCTTCTTCCAAATTATCCAAAAGGCTTTCTGCATTCATGCCATTTGCCAAGAAAGTTTTTTCTAATTTCTGTGAATAGTCCGATGCATTACTTTTGTCTTTCAATGAAAAATAAAAGGTGTCAAACGGGACAACCTCACCTGTTATCTCAGGCATCAAAGATCTTGTTGAATAAAATGTTGCAGTGTTGTCTCCCCAACCGCTTCCTGATGCAAGCCGCTCTACAACACCTATGACTATCAATTTTTCAGGCTCAGATGAACTTCTTCTCTTCTTCATTTCTACAGAGAAAGCATTCATTTCTAACGGATCTCCTGAAATTAAATGTGATGTTTTAAAGCTTCTGTCAGGAGGACCAAAAGGATCTCCAGAAGGAATAATTGAGCCGCTAGCAATAACTAGTTCTGGATTGCCAACAAGTGACTTCCATATATCTTCATCTGAGGTTCCATATTGTGGATCAAAATGAGCCATTTTCCATTGAGTCGATTCAACAAACACATCCTCTAAGGAAACAAGTTTAGATCTTTTATATGTGTTGTTATCTCCATCTGATTCTTTTACTTCAACAGGTATATTGGAGGCTCCTGCAACAACAGAGAAATCAGACATATTTAAAGAATCTTTTATATCACCTGAAATCGGCAATTCAGAACTTATAGTAGCCTTGATATCGTATCCACCTGTCACCCTTTCTGGTTGTTCCGCAGTTATATCCTGTATGCCGTTTAAAATTGAGAAAATCATTAACGTAAATATTATCAGAGCAAACATTGCAACCGTTAAGCCAGTTCTGAATTTTGCTGCCATTGGGTAACTTACAGCGGTTTTTGTGACTGCTCTCAATCCAGAAAATCTGGATAAAATTAAATTCAATATGAATATTAATATCTTAGTGTTGCTCATAAGAAGCCACACTGCTGCAGCTGTAGTTATTGCACCACCTAAAGGCCAAAACCATGGCCCAGGCTCAGATAATTCGCCAATCCAAGAATCGAAGAAGTCAAAAGGCAAAGAATTAACTAAGAGTACGAGTCCGCCCTCTAAAGTGCCTCCGATTTGATTTACTGTTTCAAAATTATCGATAAATTTTGAAGACAAAAATCTTATGAATAAAGCAAAAGCTAATACAACACCAGTTAATCCCAGAAAGAAGCTTGCACCTGTATCAGTTTGTAATCCTACAATCAACAATAATAAGGAAAACACTCCAAGGATAATATATGAGTGTTTTCCAAATAATTTAAGTAATGAAGTCAATATATTTATAGGCCACACAATAGGAAAGAGCAATAACAAGACAAGATTTTTTACTCTACTACCGTCACCTGTAATAATTGAGACTAATTGCTTAATTGGGAAAATGAGATTCCAAATAAAACCTGATACTTTTTTTCCTATCGTTTCAGGAGCTTTTTTAACAAACTCGTCTTTTAAACCTCTAATTGCGACAACGATATTTAAATTACTTGCTCGATATGCTGAAAATACCACTGTTATAAAAGTCAACAATAATCCGCTGGAAAAAGCTATTAGCAAAGAAATAATCGAGTAATGTGGCGTGATCGTAAAATCATCTGTATCAATTAAATCTTGGAGGATAAACACCAGACCAAAACTTAAACCTAACCCTATGACTATCCCTACAATAGCAGCTAAGAAAGCATATACTGTTCCTTCATAAGTAAATAACTGGATAAGGTCTCGACGTTTTAGTCCCACCGCTCTAGCCATTCCTAACTCTGTTGACCTTGCCGCAGCAAGTAACACAAAGACAAGGAAAATCAATAACATTCCCACCATAATAGAAAATGAACCGAATATGGAGAAAATAGTGGTGACTCCACCACCCACGGCCTCAGCCAGTTTGACACTATCGCTTTTCTGATCGTCAACTCTAAGTGAATTCAACGAAGATGAAAGCATTAGTATTTTATTTGCATCATCTTCTAAACCAGCTTTATCCAAAATACCTAATATGGTCAATCGAGTCTGATAGTCACCTATATCCGTTATGAAATCAACGTCGAAATTCCCGGTAGTTAAATTATCTGATAATTGATTGAGTACTTCAGCTGAATCTTTATCTGTTTGCTGAATATCTATAGCTTCTTCTGACAATAAATTTGGTATGTTACTATTCTTCAAAATACCGAAGATTTCTAATGCTACATCAGTATTAGTCAATTCAGCCCTTAAAAATTTCGTGACATCCTCTGAAAGTTCGAGAGATTTTTCTCCAACGCCGCTATTTGAGACAGCAATTTGGGTGATCTTATCTTTTTTGTTAAGCAATACTTGTAAAGAATGTAATTCAAATAATATGTATGGATTTCTTCCACCACCAGCTAGGCCTCCATTCTTAAGAACATCTAATACCACAAATTCTGTTTTTCCTGATCGGGTATATACACTGATATTCTCTCCTTTATTTATTTTTAATCTTTCACTAGCATCAGCATTAATATATACATGGCCATCAGATAAAGAATTTATAGAAAGAAGTTCTCCTTGTAGATTTTCCAATTGATCGAAATTGTCTGAAAATTTGCCATCTACACCCCTAACGTCCATATTACTTTCAGCTATTTCAAGATCATCATTAGAGGCTGGTAAATTAACTTCGATTAACGGTAACAGTCCATCTATATCAGTATTATTTTCAGATATCTTTGCAATATTTTCGAATTCAGAATAATCGAAGTATTCCTCTCCATAAAGTTGATTACCCGGTCCTTTGATAAGTTCATCAGTTGGACCCAAGAAATCTAAAGCTACCGACCGAACAGAATGTCTTACCGTATCCCCAATCCCAAGAGAGGTTGCAATAATTGCAGAACTAAGCATAAGTCCGATTATAATTAAGACGCTTTGCCCTTTACGCCTTGGGATATTTCTAGTGCCCATTTTCACTAAAATAAATCTTCTTATGGCGCCAATCGAAATAACTAAAAATATGATGACTAATAGCGATGACATCACTATTGCTAATTCATATGCGGGCAACCCAAATACTTTTTCCATTTATGAAACTATTTTCCCGTCCTTCATTTGTATTATCCGATTTGTTCTTCCTCCAACATAATCCGAGTGAGTAACAACAACAAAAGTTTGATTGTTCTCCTTGTTAAGTTTAGTCAACAAATCCATGATAAGTTTTTCATTTCCACTATCTAGATTCCCGGTAGGTTCATCTGCCCAAACAATTGCTGGATCATTTACTAGCGCTCTAGCTAACGTAACTCTTTGCCTTTCACCTCCAGACAATTCGGCGGGCAAATGATGTTGCCGATCTTCCAATTCAACTTCAGCTAATTTCCCTAATGCCTTCATTCTTGCTTCTTTACCTGAGAAACCTGAAACAAGAAGCGGCAATTCAACATTTTCAACAGCTGATAAGACAGGTAGCAGATTGTAAGTTTGGAAAACAAACCCCATCTTTTTTGCTCTTAACTCACTCAATTGATCATCATTTAAATTTGTCAATGTTTTACCTTGGATCAAGATTGTTCCATCGTCAATTGAATCTAGTCCAGACAAGCAATTAAGAAGAGTTGTTTTTCCACATCCACTAGGACCCATCACACCTACCACTTCACCTTCTTCAATGGATATATTTAATCCTTTCAAAGCATGAACTTTCTGGTCTTTAGTGCCATAAGATTTATGCAGGTTTTCTGTTGATATTACTATTTCTGACATTTCATTTCCCATTCAAAATTATAATGTTTCACAGCATTTGGCATGACTAGTTTATCAAAATTCCTTGTGAAAAGTCTGTGAGTTACATCGCATCAAAATATTCAATGAAACTCATTGAACTTGAACCGAGAACTTATCTAATTAATAGAATCATATACAAGTCCATTAATTAGTAAACGTTATGGAGTTGGATATAATGGCCATTAGCTATAGCCAACTGTATATATCGAATATGTTAGATGGTGACCCGCCTCGGACTTGAACCGAGAACCTACTGATTAAGAGTCAGTTGCTCTGCCAATTGAGCTAGCGGGCCTCAAACAAAATTATCTTTATAGTATATGCCACACAAACATCAAATCAAGCAATCCATCATCATTGTTTCTAAATACCAACATTAAACAATTTATTGACGGTCGTAAAGCCGTATGCTAACCTGCGATAATGAAAAGTCACACTTATTGGATACTCTTAAAACTATATCGTTTACCTGACGTGATGGCACATATAAAAGTATGGCACTAAATCGATTTTTTAGAATTGCATCTATAGCCGCATTAGTTTCAGCTTTTATCCAGGTAACTCTAGGCGGTATAGTAAGAGTAACAGGTTCTGGATTAGGATGTCCCGATTGGCCATTATGTCATGGGCAAATAATTCCTCCATTTGAAATCTCAACACTGATTGAATACTCACATAGACTTTCTGCATCGGTTCTAATTATTTTGGTTCTAATTATTGCCACCATTTCATGGAGGCATTACCGATCAAATTCATGGATTCTAATATCAAGTTTTCTAGC